>DASQLJ010000602.1:0-18328 GCA_035630095.1 Longimicrobium sp. | reverse complement strand
CTCCTGCGTCCTGCACTCCACCGAGAGCGAAATCCCCTCGCTGAAGGTGAAGTGCGGCCCGCCGTTGAGCGCGACGCACGCCTGGCCGTCCAGCTCGAACTCCACCGTCATGGCGCTCCCCGGCGCCCCCGGCCCGGCGTCGCCGTAGCGCGTGATGGTGCGGATCCTGGAGTTCTCGAAGATGGAGACGTAGTGCTTCGCAGCCTCCTCCGCCTGGTCGTCGTAGGTCAGGAAGGTGGTGATCTTCGGCATGACGGTATCCTCCGCGGGGTGTGGTCTGGTTCGCCGGGCAGAAGGCTCCGAGTCCCTCCGCCCGGGCCCGGTCACGGGCGCCTGTACGAGGAAGTCGGAGCCGGGGGTCCGGTTCTCTACATCATCCCCAAACGGCGTTGCTGGATGATGTAGATTCACTCATCGGAGGGGGGACGCCGCGGGGACGGACACGGACGGAAGGCGTTGCGGCGTCTACAGTTGCGCGCGCGGCGCCCAGCCCTCGACCAGCGCGTCCGGGGCGTGGTCCATCACCAGGTTCAGCTCGATCCCGTGCTCGAGGTAAGCCTTGAGCCCGGCCAGCAGCAGCTCGAACCCGCCCTTCGCGTCGATCGCCGCCGCCACGATCTCGTCCGCGCTGCCGCGGAAGCCCCAGTTGCGCACGGTGACGTAGGTGTGCAGCTCGCCGCGCGGCTCGAACGTCCACTCGACGGAGGTGGGGTTGTCCGGCCCATCCCACTCGACGAGGATCCGCTGGTTCTCATCGATCTCCTTCACGTCCACCTGCGTGGAGACGCCGTACATCTCCCACTCCCAGCGGATCTGCCTGCCCGCCTCGAGCCTGCCGCTCCCCTTCGAGAACCAGAACCGCGAGGTGACGGCCGGATCGACGAACGCCGCGAACACCTCCGCCGCCGGCCTGCGAATGAGCATCTGCGCCGAAACCACCGGTGCCTCGATCGTGTCCGTCACCTACCCTCCTTCGCGACGCGCGGGGTGTGTAAGTGGCTTGACGTACACGGCGTAGGGAACGCCGCAAATCGGCTCCACTGCCCGGTCAAAGGCGAAGCCCATGCGCAGGTACAGCGGGAGCGCCACCCGCATGATCGCGCTGGTGTGCAGGGCGATCAGCTCGGCTCCATCCCGCTCCGCACGCCGGACGCATTCCTCCATCAGGGCGCGCCCGATCCCCCGCCCGCGCGCCGCCGGCGAAACCACGAGCATCCGTACCACCGGCCAGTGCTCCGGAAAGTACTCCCGCTTCGGCCTTCCCGGGCCCACGTAGGTGACCGCGCCAACGACCTCCCCTTCGGAGACGGCCACGATCATCTCGCCGACCGTGGCCAGCGACGCCGTGTCGCCGACGCCAAGGGAGATCGCCGGCCAGTCGTCGTACGCGTGCCGGAACTCGGCGAAGGCCGCGAGCGCCACGTCGTTCACGGCGTCGGCATCGCCCGGCTCGAAGTCGCGGAGCTGGAAGGTCACCGATTGCACGGGCGTTGGGGGGGGGGAGGAGCGGCCCGGGCGGCGAACCCCGGGCCGTCTCGCCGGCCTCGATCATCATCGTTGCGTCACGCACCCGCGCCGGCCTGGCCGGCCGCGCCGGGTGTGCGGAGCCGGGTGTACAGGGGCTGCGTGGGGGCGATCCACACGCGGCCCGTGCCGCGGAAGGTCTGCAGGAGCCCCTCGCCGCTGGTGACGGCGCCCAGCATGGAGTTGGAGGCCTTCTCCACGCTGAAGCGGATGTCGCCGGTGCGCAGCAGGGCGAACGAGCCGTCCACCTGCACCGTCTCGTCCTGCAGCGTGAGCTCCACGATCTCGCTGCGGGGCACGGGGATGCGGAAGACCACGATCCCGGCGCCGCTCACCTTGGTCTGGTAGCGCCCCTCGCCGCCGGCCATCCGCGCCGAGAAGCTCTCCACCTTGTGCGCCTCCACCGTCACCGAGTCTTCGCAGCAGAAGAACAGCCCCTGGTCGGCGAACATCGTCTCGCCGCGCATCTCCATCAGCCACATGTGGCCGAAGGTGGGCTCCAGGTACAGCTCGCCGCGCCCGCGGTAGAGCGGCTTGAACATCGTCTCGCCGGTGCGGGCGGCGGCCAGCGCGCCCTTCATCAGCCCGCCGAAGCCGCTCCCCGCGCCGGTGTTGCTCTCCATCTCCACGTGGCCCTTGAGGAACTGCAGCGCGCCGGGCTCGGTGCGCACCGCGTCGTCGGTGAGGCGCACGCGGAGCTGGCGCAGCCGCACGCCGGCGCGGTTGAGCGTGTAGACCTGCTGCGCCACGCCGAAGGGCTCGCTCCCGGCCAGCGCGGCGTACTCCAGCACCTCGAAGGTGGTGCCGCCGCGGGTGATGGTCTCGGTCACGTGGAACGGTGCGGCGGGGGCGGTGGGATCGCTCATGCGTCGGCCTCTGGGTCGGGTGTAGGGATCGGGGCGCCGTGCGTGGCGCCCCGGTGTGTACGGTGGAAGCGGCGGGCGGGGTTCAGGCCGTGGCGCCCGCCGGGTGCTCGCCGGCGGCGGCTTCGCGGTAGCGCTCCGGCGCGTAGCGCGAGGCGAGCAGGCCGGTGGCGGCGTCCGGGTCGATCGAGTGCACCAGCACCCCTTCCTCCCCGTACGGCTGGTGCGCCACCAACTCGCCCGCCGGGCCGATCAGCGTGGTCGCCGACTCCTGGTGGCGGAAGGCGTAGTTGACGCTCGCGAAGTACACCCCGTTCTCCAGGCCTCGGCACATCATCGCCTTCTCGTAGTACGCCCCGCCCGGCGCGCCCCACTGCGCCGGGTTCGTCCCCGTGCGGTCGCTCCCCGTGCAGTGCGGGTGGAAGACGATCTTCGCGCCGCGCATCGCCGCCCAGCGCACCGTTTCGGGGTAGCGGAAGCCCTCGTGGCAGATCGCCACGCCGAAGCTGACGCCGTTGATCTGGAAGAGGCGCCGGGTGTCGCCGGGCACGTACAGCGGCTCTTCGGTGGGGTCGAGCTGGTTCTTGGTCTGCACGCCCTGGATCGCGCCGTCCGCATCCACCACCACGGCGGCGATGTGGCGGCCGGCGTCGGTGATCCACTCCATCCCCAGCACCGCGGCGATCCCGTGCGCCCGCGCCATGCGGGACACGGCGCCGAGCGCCCGTTCCTGCTCCGCGCGATCGAAGGGAGGCACCTCGAAATCGAGCCCGCGCAGGCCGGGGAGGTAGGCTTCCGGGAAGCACACGATCTCCGCGCCGCGCGCCGCC
Organism: Longimicrobium sp.; assembly: GCA_035630095.1. Taxonomy (GTDB): domain Bacteria; phylum Gemmatimonadota; class Gemmatimonadetes; order Longimicrobiales; family Longimicrobiaceae; genus Longimicrobium. The sequence goes on along the minus strand of DASQLJ010000602.1, from coordinate 15,111 downwards.
GCGTCGGCGAGGCACCGCTCGGTCTTCTCCAGCCCCTCGTCCACCGTGGAGGCGACGCGGGGCGTGGCCAGGGCGATGATCATGGTCGATTCGGATGACGTCGGTCGCGCTCTCAGCCCAGTGTCGACATCAACATAGCCATACCGGGGAGCCGGACGCACCTGTGGGATGCGGATGGCGGGGATGACGGACGAGCCCGGCTCGCTGGCAGGCAAGCCGGGCTCGTCCATCGGTGCGCGTCGGGGGGAAATCTTCGCGCGGCGCCGCTTTACGGCGTGCCGCCGGCGGCGGGGGAGCCGGGGTGCGGGAACTTGCGCAGCGCCATGTACCTCCCGTCGCCCCTCCGCACCAGCAGCACGTCGCTGGTGGGGTCGTCGAGCGACGCGTACAACGGCGTGCCCGCCGGGAAGCTGGAGTCGCCGCTCTTCCACCGCTCCGGCGACGGCTCGCCCCAGATGATCACGTCGTCGCAGCCGCGATGCCGCACGGTGCGCGTGAATTCCGGGCCCACCCGGTCGGCGCTCACCTCGCCGAACTGGCCGTACTCGACGTCACCGACCTTCGCGGCCATGACGCAGGACGCCGCCGCACCGCCGGTCACGCTTTTGGAGCAGGCCGCCACGAGGACGATGGGGAGGAGCGAGAGAACGAGTCGTAGACGCATGAGAACCTCGGGAGGGTGCAGCGTTGATCAAGGCTGGAAGGTCGCATTCAAAACGAGCGGCATCGGAAATTGTGACACCTCGATCGCGCTGATGGACGGATTTGTACCTTCGGCCGCGCAGATGGGATCGTGAAAGGAGGCGCGGCGCCGCCTGGAGATGATGCCGGCGACGCGCAGGGTCGCGGCGGCGACGGGTCTACTTCGTCGCGGCGCGCAACTCGGCGACGCGGGCTTCCACGAGCTTCGTCACCAGGTCGTACGGCAGCGGCCAGGAGGCGGGGAAGCGGATCGTGCCCCTGGCCGTCTCGTAGCCCGCGGCCTCGGCGGCGACCGCGCGGAGCTGGGCGGTGCCGATGGGATACAGGCTGTAGTGCTGCTTCCACGCCGCGTACCACACCAGCGGCTTGCCGCCGAGCCTGAAGAGCGGCATCTGGTAGCTGAATCCCTCTTCCGCCCCCGGCGCGGCGGCGCGGATGACGTCGCGAAGCCGCTCCACCACGGCGCGCTGGCCGTCGTCGAGCGTGGCGAGGTATTCGTCGGTGTTCGCCAGCTTGGCGCCCATGCGGTATTCCTCGGGAGGGTGGATGTCCGAATCGGCGCTCCGCCGACACGATGGATCGGCGGAGCGCCATGCGGCGGATCGGCTCAGTCGCCGTCGTGCGCCCGGCGCAGCTCGGCGATGTCGAGCTTCTTCATCCGCAGCATCGCTTCCATGGCGCGCTGCGCCCCGGGCGACTGCGGGTCCTCGAAGAGATCCTCCATCGCTTCGGGGATGATCTGCCACGACACGCCGTAGCGGTCCTTGAGCCAGCCGCACTGCCGGGCCTTCGGATCGCCGCCCGCGCCCAGCTTCTCCCAGTAGTGGTCGACCTCGTCCTGGTTGGCGCAGAACACCTGCAGCGAGATGGCCTCGTTGAAGGTGAACAGCGGCCCGCCGTTCAGCGCGGTGACGCGCTCCCCGTCGAGCTCGAACTCGACCGTCATCACCGAGCCGGGGGGCCGCCGGTGCGTCTCGAACCCCGCCGTTCCGTACCGCGTGATCTTGGTGATGCACGAGTTCGGGAAGATCTCGATGTAGAACCGGGCGGCGTCCTCGCCCTGGTCCGCGAACCACAGGCAGGGGCTGATTCTCTGGGCTTTGGCCAAATGGATTCCTCCCGTCGAGGGTTGATTGCTGAAACGGTGAATCAGGATGCGAGGGCCGGCGTCGGAACGCCGGCCCGGGACGCGCTGGGCAAGATAGGTGAGGGGCGGTCGCGCGGAAGGGGGAGGGGATGCGAGGGGTCGGAGCGTGAGGGCATCGATGTCGATCCTGACCCGAACCGCGCGGGCTCCGTGCGTGTTCGGACGCTCGGGCTCACCGGCCGCTGCAACGCCGGCCGGATCGCAGCGGCTCAGATCGATTCGTCGGGGGATCGAACCCAGGGAGCGCCAACACGCGGCCGAGTCGCCGTCCACCCCGGCGGAAGATCGGCAATCTCTCGGAGAGTGGCGTCGCGCTGAACCGCCTCCGCCATCGACACGACGGCCATGTCCGCCATCGTGACCAGTCGGCCGTCCATGAATCCCCACCCATCGTCGTCGCTGTAGTGCGCCACCAGAAGCACGGGCGCGCCTGAAAACACCACGCCGCGAGTCGTGATCGCGGCGACGTTCGGTCCCTGATCGAAGGGCCAGGCTTGTTCGTTCATCGGCTCCTTGAACTGCCCCCAGTGCCCGCCATGGCAGGGCTCCACTGGGCGCGGCGTGAAATGGATATCCGAGCATAGTCACTCGAACTTGCCCTCGGGCCGGACGAACGTCTTCACCCGGGTGGAGACGGGTCGACAGCTTGCGCGCTGATCCTCGAGCTACGGCCCTGGCGTGGTGGCGGGGCGCGCGAAGACTTAGACACGCAGGATGCGGCGGTCCGCCTCAGATTGGACTGGGAGCCGGCACGGCGGCTTCCGCCCGCACACGGGCGCTCGCCTCCGTCAGCACCCCAGGTCCAACGAGACGGATCAACGCGTGTGCCTTCGCGCGCCAGAGGCCGATGCCGAAGGCGATCATCCAGGCGGGGAGCAGGTAGTTGTTGATCTCCGCCACGAGGTCCACCGCGTTCGTCACGTTCCGGAACATGCCGACCAGGCCGAGAACGCCCGTGAAGAGCCCGACGATGCCGAGCCACCGCGGAAACCCGCTCCGCGCATGGAGCATCGCTCCCGCCGAGAGCAGGAAGAAGACGCTGAACGAGAGCTCGCCGAGGAATTCGCCGACGTAGTTGCCGAGGTAGCTGTTCAGCCCCGCGAACACCGCCGCGAGCACGGCCCGCTCGCCCGCGCCGCCGGCCGCGTACGCCTGCGCCAGCTCCCAGTGGATGCTGGGCCAGCGCGCGAGCCCCAGGATCATCGCCACCGCCGAGAGGGCGGCGAAGAGCATCGCCACGCGCATCGCACCCTCGCGGACGTGCCGCAGGGCGTGGAACGCGCCGACGCCGGCGGGGATCCAGATGAGGGGCAGGAACGCGTACAGCGCCCACGCGAGCCTCCCGGCGGCCCCGGTGGCCAGCAGCCGGGGGAGGACGTCGGCCGCCGCCCCGTCGAGCACCTCCGGGTAGCCGAACCGGGCGGCGAGGTACGAGAACACGGCGACGAAGGCGAGCGCGCCGAAGATCAGGGCGGCGCCGCCGAAGCGAGCAACGTTCGCGTGTCTCATGGATCCCGCGGAGGAGAGGAGAGGGGGCGTCCCGAAGCGACGGGGAGGGAACCGTCGCGAAACCAGCGATTGCGACGGGCCGTACGCCGGATGGTAAGTAGACCGGGGTCGGTCGATGGCGCAAGCCTTTTCAAGGGCTCCTTCTCGCGACGACTTCATCGAAGACCTCGCACCCGCTCCATCCAACCCTGCCGGCCTCGAATGCATCCAACCAGGCGCCGTCCGCGTTCGCGACCGGCGGCTCCTCCAACTCTCCCTCACCCGGATCGGCGCATGCGACTCTCACCCTCCGTATCCACGCTCGCGGCGGCACTCGCCGTCCTCGTGCTGCCCGCGGCGCTTGCCGCACAGTCGGCCGGGTCCACCTCGAGCGCTCCGCGGCCGCCCGGGTGCCGGGGAACCACGGTCGAGAACTCCTCGCTCACGCTGTCACGCCCGAACGCCGACCCCGTGGAGTTCCCGAGCTATGCCGTGATCGAGACCGTGCAGCCCGGCTCGCCGGCGGAGCTGGGCGGCATGAAGCGCGACGACATCATCGTCGTGCAGAACGGCCGCGATCTCGTCGGCAGCCCTCCGGCACAGCCCCCGCTGGCGGGCGATACGGTCCAGTACATCGTGCGGCGCAACGACGTCGAGGTCCCCGTCACCGTCGTCCTCGGCTACTGGGACCCGCCCCAGCAGGCGCCGGGCGTGACGCGCGTGTGCCGGCGCATGGGAAGCGCGCCCACCGGCGGCTGACCCCGCTTCCCCGGAGCCCCGAGAAACACGCGGCACTCATGCCCCGCCGCGCCGCGATCGTTCGTCCCGCCGCCGGCGCGGCTGGCCGCTCCGGGGGCGCGTCCCGCCACAATCCCGGTGACGCGCGCCCGCCGCGCGCGTATCCTTCCCGCACCGTCGACGGTCGGCGGTCCCCGCGCCGTGTCGACCTCCCGCCACCACTCGCCCGCCATGAGATGCTTCGCCCTTGCCGCGCTCGCGCTGGCCGCGTGCCGCCCCGCCGCGCCCGAAGAACGCTACGGGTTCGTCGCGCGCCTCGGCAGCGACACGGTCTCCGTCGAGAGCGTGACGCGCCGCGGGAGCACGGTCACCAGCGACGCGGTCGACCGCTTCCCCCGCGTCCGCCGCCGGCACACGCGCATCGAGATCGGCCCCGACGGCGGCATCCGGCGGCTGGTGATGGACATCCACGCGCCGAGCGAGCCGGCCGGGCAGCGCGAGCGCCGGGTCGTCGCGGAGGTGACGGGGGATTCCGTGCGCGTCACCAGGCAGGCAGCACGGGAACGACCGTGCGTGCCTTCGCGACCTCCGGCGGGATGGCCATGGCGCACGTCCCGCAGATGTACAGCCTGTACGAGCTGTACTTCGCCGCCGCGCTGAAGCGGGCCGCGGTGGCGGAGCGTGCGTCCGGCGACACCATCGGGATGCGGCAGTTCTACATCGACCGCGAGTTCGACCGCTTTCCGCTGCACCACGGCGTGGTGCGGCCGCTGCCGGGCGGCAGGGCGGAGATCTCGCACGACTGGCTGGCCGGCGTGGGCGAGGCGACGGTCGACTCCGCGTACCGGATGCTGCGCTACTCCGGCGCCCGCACGACGTACCTGGTGGACGTGCGCCGCCTGGCCGCGCCGCCCGACGTCCAGGCCGTGGCGAGCCGGTGGGAGGCGACCGAGGCGCGGGGCGGCGGCTCGCGGGCGTTGAGCGTGCGCGACACCGTGCGCGCCCGCATCGGCGGCGCGGCGTTCACCGTGGATTACGGGCGGCCGCTGGCGCGCGGGCGCGTGCTGCTCGGCGAGGTCGTCCCGTACGGCCGCGTCTGGCGCACGGGGGCGAACGCGGCGACGCAGCTCACCACCTCCGCGCCGATCACGCTCGCCGGGATGCGCATGCCGGCGGGGACGTACACGCTGTGGACGATGCCGCGGGCGGGCGGGGTGGAGCTGATCGTGAACCGGCAGACCGGCCAGTGGGGGACGGGCTACAACCCAGCGCACGACCTCGGCCGCGCGCCGATGAGCGTGGGGACGCCCGCGGCGCCGGCCGACCGGTTCACGATCGCGATCGACGCGGCGGACGGGCGGCGAGGGACGCTGGCGATGGCGTGGGGGACGTTCCGGTGGACGGCGCCGATCGAGGTGCGCTGAGGGGCGGCGAAGCCTGGCGAGATCCATTTCGGCGAGAGCTCCCGGGAGCCGCCTGGCGGCTCATGCGGAGCCCACGAACGCCGTTCCGCGAGCGGATTGCGTGAGGGATTCGCGCCCGGAGGGCCGAGACGCCGGCGCGCCCGCGTCCGGCGCCGCGGGAACGAGACCAGCCATGGCGCGACGGCGGCTCGGCGCCGTTGGCAACGGCGGTATCGTTGCCTACGGCGCGCGAAGCCCGGCCCGGAGCGCAGCGGCGGGACACGCCCGCATCCGGCTCTTCCGTTTCGGGCCCCGGCATCAACTTTTCGCACTCCGTATCACTTCGTTAGATGCGCTTCGATCCGCGCCCGCAGCGCGCGGGCGCTCTGGAGCATCGTCGCCCGGAGCTGCGCCATGTTCCGCTTCCCCCAGTACATGTTGGCCACGCCGTCGTAGGCGGCGCGGTTCCCCAGGAACGCCTCCACGTCGATCGGGAACGGCCGTCGGCGAGGACCCGCCGGGAGGTAGAAGAGCGGGCTGGCCACGGTGAGCGAATCCTCGCGTGTCCGCACCATCAGCTCGATCCCCTCCGAAAAGTCGAGCGCGCTGCTGAGCTGCTGCGAGGCGCGCATCCACACTCCCTCGGCAGCGAGCTGCTCCGCCGTCATCGTCCGGTTCTCCGTGAGATACGACGTGACGGCGGTGCGCAGCGCGTGGTCCTCGAGCAGCGCGAGATCGCCCGTCGCGACCAGCGCTTCCGCAGTGCCCATGATGGGCCGGCGGGGCTCGTACCAGGTCGCGTTGATCGCCCAGACCAGCACCGAGTCGCGCGGGGGGCGCTCGGGCGTGAAGAACGCGTGCAGGAGCATGACGCCCGAGCGATCCCTGACGCGATGGATGGAGTCGTCCCGCAGCACCAGCCGCTCGGTTTCTCGGAGATCGGCCACGAGCTGGTGAAGGTACTCGCGCTCGCGGGCCCGGTCGTCGCGGCCGTCCGCCCACGACTGGATGGCGAGCGCGATCAGGATCCCCGCCACCACGATCGTCAGCTCGGGCGCGAGCCACAGGATCCGCGACCACGTCCACTCCGCCAGGCGCGCCCCGGCGCGCGAGCGGGGAGGCGGCACGGCTTCGGGCGGATCGGGCTCGACGGAATCGGTCATGGAAACCTCGGGTGAGCGAATCGCCTGCCCGGCCGGGAAAGCCGCGCCACGACGAACGCGAGTGACGGCGTGGGACGCGGTTGTGGGGGGAAGGCGCGGTGGGGTGGCTCACGGGCGGAAGGGTGACGCAGTATTCTACCTGCTTCATCGCCGGGCTTCCAGCCCGGTGGCGTGGGGCACAGCGTCCCGCGGGCAGGAGAAGGGCCGGCCTCCATCGCGAAGGCCGGCCCTTCCCTCATCCTGGTCGGCTTAACGCCCGGGATCGGCGCGAGAGCCGGTCGTGATGCGGGTGGGATCGCCCAGTCGCTCGTTCAGCGCGACTGCGTCGACAGTCAGGCGGTGCACCGTCGCGGGCGCGATGGTGTCGCCCTCGCGCAACTCCACGCTGGCCATCTCGTACTTGCCCCCGGGCTTCAGCCGCGGTTCGACGGCGCGCAGGCGCTGCCCGCGCCAGAAGCCGAGGATCACCCGCTCCTCCTCGGCGCGGATCACGAGCACGGGACCGTTCGCGAGGTAGACGAGGTTCCCCCACTTGATCACCTCGTCGAGCCCCGCGGCGCCGCGCACCGCCGCCCGCAGCTCCTCGACGCACGCGCGCCGCCACCCCGCCAGCGCGGCGACGTAGGCGTCGGGACTCTCGGCTGGGACCGAGCGCTTCATCGACCCTCCCGTGATGTCGGCTGCGAGCTCACCTGCGAAGCTGGAAACGATCCGTCAGGCGCTCGCACCTGCAGATCGGGTCATCATACGACGCCGGCCGCCGTGCTCATCTACGCAGGGTGGCGTTCGCCACGAGCCCGAACGAGAGCCCGGCAGCGACAAGACACACGCCCGCGCCCGCGAAGTTGCCGGCGAAGAATGAGAACACAGCCACCACCAGGCCGACGAACCCTGCGACCATCCCGCAGAAAACCGCGATCCCGGCGATGGTCTCACCTCTCTGGTTTTCGGGCATCACGACCGTCCTTTCACTCCACCGAGACAATTCTTCGCTCGAATCTGCGGCGGCCCGACGACACAAGGGTCAGGGGTGCGGGACGGGCGCGCAAGGCTGTCGTCGTCGGCGCGTGAGAGGGCGGTGCGGCGGCTGGCGGTGTGAGAGGGACCGACGATCCAGCTCACGGCAGCCGCGGGAGAGTCAGCCGCGGCTGCCGACGTGGCTGTGAGCGGGCCGCTGCGGGAGGAGCGAGACGCCGCCAGCCGCAGCGATTCGTCAGTGGGCGGGGGAGGACAGCGGATCGAACGGCCCTCGCAGCATGAGCGCGCCGTAAGCCGCCGCCAGCGGCCCCGCGAGCGCCAGCGCGCCCCACGCCGCCACCGGTGCCGCGCCGCCCGCGACCATGCGCAGCAGGCTCAGCGCGCTCACGAAGTACAGCGCGAGATTCGCCAGCACCACCGGCCGCCCGTAGATCCCGCCGAGGATCGCGCCGCGCTGCAGCCAGTTGAGCGCCGCCACCCCGAGCCACGCCGCCGCGAGCAGCTGCCCCAGCCACGCCGCCGCCGGCGGGAACCCCGGCACCAGCGCCGGCAGCACCACGTCCGCCGCGAACAGGAGCGCCACGCCGCCGAGCGCGAGGACCACCGCGCTGACCGTGGAGATGCGAGACGAGATCATCGTAAACAGTTCATGGGAGCGTGTGCGCGAGCGAGCGACACAGGGTCGGGGGTGTGGGCCCCGCGCGCAAGGTCGCGACCAGGACGATCACCGTGCGACCAGGCAGTGCGACGACCGGGATACGTCGTTCGATGGAGGAGCCAGGCATCGTTCACGCAGCGTCGAACAGCCGGGCTGCCAGTTGCGTCAGCGGGGGCGGCAGGCGATCCAGGTCGAGGCGTTCGACGAGGCACCGTGCAGAGCGGATCTTGCGCGTCGCTCGCGTGCCCAGGAATCTGCGCAGCTGCTGGTCCACCGGTGTGAGACGGTGATGCGGCATCGCTTGGAATCGCCGGAACGAGGCCAGCTCGCCCTGCGCCTCGAGCACCTGCTGAACGGCCTCGGATCCCAGGGCACGGATGAGCTCGTCCTCGAGGTCGGCCACGCACGCGAAGAACCCGAACGACTCGAGGGAGTCGTGGTCAGCGTTCGGAACGGTGGCGTTGGCGAGCGCCCGGCGAACGTGCCGCTCCTCGGCGATGTCGTAGAGGCCGCAGACGCTTGCACGCGGATGCGTGCGAGTGAGCGCCAAGAGCGTCTGCGAGAAGTTCGTCACGCCCCCGGCCGGGCAAATCCGGATGGGGCCTTGTTCCAGGTCGCAGCCGAAGAGGCCGGCAAGCGCACGAACGGCGGCGGCATCGCTCTCCCCCTCGACCAGCACGAGCGTGTGGATATCGGGCATGGCGCAGGTGTACGGGTAGCGCTCGACGCCGCAGGCCCGGCAAGGCGCACCGGAAGATGAGGAGCAATGCGCGAAGAGCCTCACGATAGGGCGGGCAAAGGCGTGGAGACACGGGGGCAGGGGGATGCGGGAGCGGTGACGACGATCCCACCGCTTCATCGCCTCTCGAGCGATAATCCCTGGTGAGCACCCGCGAAGCTGGAACCGATCGTCAGGCGCCCGCGCTCCTGCACAGCCGATCGACGCGCCGGAGGAGGGTGGGCAGACGATGCGGGCCATGCATCCGCCCGACGTGGCGAGCCGCTTCCTGCTGATCGATGCCGGCCGCGGAAACGTACAGCGGCCGGCGGCTGCCGCCCCGGAGCACCTCCAGCGCCCCATCCCCCGCGCGAAACCGGTTCTTGGCGACGCCGACGATGGGAACGCTCCGCTTCAGCTCCTCGAACAGGCGGGCCCCCAGCCCCGGTTCATGGTCGCCGCCCAGCCACACGTAGCCGTCGATGACGATCACGGCGGGCGCGGCCGGCAGCTGCTCGAGCGCCAGCAGCAGGCAGGGAAGCTCTCGTTTGAAGAACTGGCCCGGGACGTAGGGATGAACGTCCGGGATGGCGACCGTCGCCTCGTGCAGTACCTGGTCCGACATCCAGTCACGCGCCAGGACCGACGCGGCGACGGCGCCGCTCTCCCTGTAGTGCACGTCGAGACACGCGATCATGGGTGCTGGCTGTCTCCGTAGTGGCTGACGGCGCCGCTCGGCCGCGGATGCGAACCGACGATCCTCCACGCGGCAGCCACGGGAGAGATCACCCGCGGCTGCCGCCGTGTTTGCCGGGCGGCGGGCTCGGAGCTATGAACCCGGGAAGCTATTGCCGCTCGCCATGTTCGTGATGATGACACTGATCGGCGGATTGCACTCCGAGCACGGATTGCATGACAGGGTCCTGGTCTCGCCGGGCTCCACCAGTATGTCGATGTCGCAGTTCGTATAGCTCACGTTCGTCCACGTGGAGTCGACGTGATTCCACGTATCGAAGCCGACCTGGCAATCGCGAGCGCTGCAAAAGTCGTATTCCACCTCGAAGGCGGGAACATCCCGGAGGGGATACCTCGGATCGGGCGCCCAGCCGAAACCGGTGCCATACCCGAGGGCAGGATTCATGTTTCCGTCTTCATGACGCGTTTCGGCGCGCGCTTACCGTTGCGTCCCGGCTGACGTCAGCCCGGGTGTCGCGGCCGGCGAGGTGCGTGACGCCCGCAGCGCGTTCCACGCACCGAGCGCGGTCAGCGAGGCCGCCAGGAACGTGCCGAGCACCGCCAGGATGTTGGCAGCGAACACCAGCATGTTCAGCGGCGAAGGGCCGGGCCCGAAGACCCGCTCGCCGGTGCTCGCCTGGACGATCACGGCGACCATGAAGCTGTAGGCCATCAGCAGAAGCGACACCCTGAGCCCGATGGCCTCGCGCCGTTCGAGCAGGAGCAGCGGAAGGACGGCGGCGGTCGCGATGAGCCACACGCCCAGGATCAGCAGCGCCGAGTGCGCCCCCTGCCACATCCGCCCCGACCCGGCCGACACCTCGACCACGGACGGAATGCCGCAGAACAGGCCGATCAGCAGGATCACCGATCCGTGAAATACGAGCCGGCGCTGCGTGTTGGGAGTGAGCATGGGGGCCTGCCGGAGAGCGGGGATCGAACGAGAGGGGGAGCTGAACAAGTGCGCCGCGTTCTGCCGTTCGTCAAGTAACTCAGGGACTCGAGGCTCAGGCAGGTGGGAAGGTGCGCGCCCCCGCAACGGGCTGGTGCATCACCATTGATCGGGAAGGCGCGAGAAGGTGGTACGGCGGCTTGCCGCCTGAGGCAGGCTGGTGGTGGGACCGTCATGCAGCCGCGGGCAGCTCGCCCGCGGCTGCTGTCATGCCGTGAGGAACACTGCTGTCCGGCTCGTTGAGCCGGGCTGTACTGTAATGCATTGCGTGACAGAGACTTACATCGGTATTTCGTCGCACACGATTTGAATTCCACCCCCCTCCTCATCAATCCTGTGGCCGAACCCCGGCCCAGGGCGGTTGCGTGAGGGATTCGCGCCCGGAGGGCCGAGACGCCGGCGCGCCCGCGTCGACCGTCTCGGAATCGCGACCGGCCCTGGCGCGCCGGCGGCTCGGCACCGTTGGCAACGGCGGTATCGTTGCCTACGGCGCGCGAAGCCCGGCCCGGAGCGCAGCGGAGGGACACGCCCGCACCCGCAGTTTTCGTGTCCGGCCCCGGCACCGGCTTTTCGGACTCCGTATCAGGCGTGCTTCCGCAGGACCCAGGTGGTCATGCAGCGCTGGTTCTGCACGTTCGTGGTCTTGATCGGGTCCAGGAGCTCGGCCCCGAGCCGCGCCGTCCACCCCAGGAGCATCGCTTCGTCCACGAGGAACCGCACCGAACCGTCCGGCAGACGGGCACGCCGATTCCGATCCATCGGAACCGCCCCCTCCAGGCCGATCACCGATGCCAGGCGCACGAACAACAGCCCGCCTGGCCGAAGGACTCGCCACATCTCCACGAGCATCCGCTCGAAATGATCCTCGCTTTCGGCGAAGTGGAGCACCGCGCTGCACACCACCGCGTCGAAGGCTTCGCCGGGCCACGGAAGCGACACGAGCTCGCCGACGTGAAAGTGCCCGGCCGCGAGGGCAGGGGCGATCTCCGCCGCCAGGGCACGCACCCGTGCCACGGCGGCCGGGTCGCGGTCGATGCCGAAGACGTCGAACCCGGAGCGGAGGAAATACACGAGGTTGCGGCCGCTTCCGCACCCCGCGTCCAGGATACGCGACCGATCGTCGAACCGGCCGCGCAGCAGCTGGTCGAAGAGATAGATGTCGATCTCTCCGAATGCGTTCCGAAGCTCGGCGCCGCGATTCACGGTGTGGGGCTGCGAAAGGACAGGTCGCCGGTCGACACCGTGTCAGGTGCCGCAGAAGGTGCGGTACGGACGGTCGCTCTCCGGCGGGGGATCGGCGTAGTGCGCCCACGCGGGGTCCGGGTCGTCGTACGGTTGGGAGAGCACGGCCAGCATCTCCGCGAAGGGCGCGAAGTCGTGGTGGTCGATGGCCGCGCGGATGACCGCCTCCACCCGGTGGTTGCGGGGGATGCAGGCGGGGTTCGCGGCCCGCATGGCGGCGCGGCGCTCGGCCGGGTGCACCGGCTCCGCGGCCAGGCGCTCCCGCCAGCGCGCGGCCCAGGCGTCGTACGCGGCCGGGTCGGCGAAGAGGCTCCGCGCGGCCGCGTCACCCTCCTCGCCCGCGGCGGCGTCGCACAGGCGGCGAAAGGTGAGGGTGAAGTCCGCGCGCCCCTCGGCCATCGCGCGCAGCAGCTCCTGGGCGAGGGCCAGGTCGTCGGCGTGTTCGGTGGTGAGCCCCAGCTTCCGCCGCAAGCCGTTTTCGTACGCCCGGTTGAACGCCGGCGCGAACGCCTCGAGCGACGCGTACGCCTGCTCCGCGGCCTCGTCCACGTCGTCCGCGAACAGGGGGAGAAGACACTCGGCCAGGCGCGCCAGGTTCCACTGCGCGATCTCCGGCTGCCGGTGGTACGCATAGCGCCCGATGGTGTCGATGGAGCTGAACACCGCCGCGGGATCGTACGCGTCCAGGAAGGCGCAGGGGCCGTAATCGATGGTCTCTCCGGCCACGGAGGTGTTGTCGGTGTTCATCACCCCGTGGACGAACCCCACCAGGAGCCAGCGGGGAACGAGCTCCGCCTGCGCGCGGACCACCGCGTCGAGCAGGGCGCGGTAGGGGTTCCCGGCCCCTGCCGCCGCCGGGTAGTGCCGCGCGACCACGTGGTCGGCCAGCGTGCGCACCCCGTCCACGTCGCCGCGGCTGGCGAAGAACTCGAAGGTGCCCACGCGGATGTGGCTGGACGCCACGCGGGTGAGCACCGCGCCGGGGAGCATCGTCTCCCGCCGCACCCGCTCGCCCGTGGCGGCCGCGGCCAGCGCGCGGGTGGTGGGGATGCCCAGCGCCGCCATCGCCTCGCTGACCAGGTACTCGCGCAGCACCGGGCCCACCGCCGCCCGCCCGTCGCCGCCGCGCGAGAAGGGCGTGCGGCCGGCGCCCTTCAGCTGCACGTCGCGCCGGGTTCCGCCGCGGTCGACCACCTCGCCCAGCAGGATGGCGCGCCCGTCGCCGAGCTGCGGCACGAAGCTGCCGAACTGGTGCCCCGCATACGCCGTCGCGATCGGCTCCGCGCCCTCGGGCAGCTGGTTGCCGGCGAAGATCCGCGCGCCCAGCTCGCCGTCGAGCGCCCGCGCGTCCAGCCCCAGCTCGTCGGCCAGCGCGGCGTTGAGGTGGATCAGCCGCGGGGCGGCGACCGGCGTGGGGCTCACCCGCGCGAAGAAGCGCTCCGGAAGCCGGGCGTAGCTGTTGTCGAACGGGAATGGGGCCATGGACCCGGGTTCGGTGGTCTGGGTTCGTCCGCACCTTCTACGCGATGCGGTCCGACCCCAACCCTCCGCACACGCCGCGCCCCGAGCCGCGCAGCCGGCCGAGCGCCTGCCGCGGACGGGCGTCGTGGCCCGGCGACCGCCGTGCCACGGAACCCGGAGACGCCATCCCGCCGGAGGGATGCGGTGTTAGGCGGGGCGGCCGGCACTGAGTAGCCAGCCGAGCAGCGCGCAATTAATCGCCACAGTCGCCCAGAATATGAACTGGAACGTCGCTTTCCGCGTCTTGTGTCGCAACCGATCTTGAGCGAGAAGTCCTCCGGGCCAGCCGCCGAGCAGGTCGATCAGGTGGAGGGTCCGTTCTCTCGTGCGCATCCTGCCAGCTTGAGCCGCATTCTTGTCATGGCGGTATAGCATAAAGGCGATACAGCTCAGTGCGCCGTACCCTATCGCTACCGCCGGCGCGATCAGCGCTCCAGCCCATCCGGCGACCAGGGCGCCGAGAGCCACAGCGGCAGCCGCTGTTCGCCATCCCGCCTGACCGGACTGCCTGTTGTTCGCCATCGAGACTGTAGCCGGCTCGGTGAAGAGTAGCCTAACGCCACAAGGGTCAGGGGTGCGGGGCCGGTGCGCAAGACTTTCGTCCGCCGAAAGCATGGACGGTCCCGCATGGCCTGCAGCCGATTGTTACTCCGCCATGACCGCACGCTGGTCGGCCTCAAGCCGTTTCCCACCAAGCATACCTACTATTGCGCCGAAGCCGATTTGCGCAAGACTGAACATGCCCCGGATGAGTTCGGTTACGAGAGTTGGTGGTTCCTTGCCGGCGAGAAGGGCGAGGGTGACGCAAAGAGCAATGAAAAGAATAGTCCCGCCTGCCGCTGTTAGAAAGACGAGTTTGAACATTGGACTAATGGGAGGGCGAGCCGCGTCAGCAGGATTCAGTTCGCTCAACGGTATTCCATCGATTGTGGGACAGACATACCTTCCAAGCGTCGGCGACCAGACGGCCGATTTTCCCGGGCGCTTGACGCACTCTGAAGCAATAGCGGCCATATCGCGAAGCATGATGCGTCTCCTTTCAGTTAAGAATTACTCACGACATCAAGGGTTATGCGCAACCGTATGCAAATTTAAGTCGGCAAAGAAGCCATGGCACCGTATTCCCTGCGACAGCCAATCAAGTAAATGGTGGCTGTGGAGAGGGATCACCTACGGCTGCGGTGATGCCTTGCCAAGCGGCCTAACGACACAAGGGCTAGGGGGTGCGGGGCCGACGCGCAAGTCTGTCGTCCGGCCGAAAGCATGCGCGGCCCCACATCCCCTGCAGCCGATTGTTAGGCCGCGTTCGAGATAGTGAAATGGAGTTCGTACCCGCGGCCTGTTGGCCAATCCTCGCGAACGACCCGGAGGGTCGCGCTTCCCACGCTCCATTCGCCTGCTACTCCCTTGCGGATCGCATCCATTGCCTCTGGCGGAAGCGGCTGGCCGAGAGCGTTCTGGGTTAGATTCGATGCCTGCTCAGCCAGCGCGGTGTGCGCCTCAGTTGCGTCGCCGGCCTGGTTCATATTAAGGACCAGCTTCAACTCGCGCGCGCGGGTCGCATCGCCGTTCACGTAGTACGCCAGATTGTTTGCGAGCGGAGCGCCTCCACCGATCTCTAGATACGGGCTGGAGCAGGCATGGCGGTCCTCGTACTGTAGCTTGT
>DASQLJ010000601.1:0-4243 GCA_035630095.1 Longimicrobium sp. | reverse complement strand
CGGCGGCTCGCGCGTGTCGCTCACCGGCTCGTCGAGCATGCGCGGGGTCGTCTTCGACAGCACGCAGTCGCGGCCGCTGGCAGGGGCGCGGGTGAACGTGGGCGGGCCGGGGCACTCGGCGGTGACGGACTCGCTCGGGCGCTTCGAGATCCGCGACATCCCGCCGGGCGACTACCAGGTGACCTTCGCCAGCCCCCGCGTGCAGGCGCTGGGGTGGCGGCCGCAGGCGACCCGGGTGTCGCTGCGCGAGGGCGCCACGCTGGAGCAGACGCTGGCCCTGCCCTCCCTGGCCACCGTCTGGGCGTCGGCGTGCCCCGACGGGGACCGCGGCGTCGGCACCGGCGTGCTGGTGGGCGCCGTGCGCGGTTCCGCGGGCGAGCCGCAGGCGGGGGCGAAGGTGACGGTGGCGTGGGGCGGCGGCACCGCGGAACGGCTGGAGGTGACGGCGGACTCGGCCGGCGTCTACCGCGCCTGCGCCGCGCCCGCGAACGCGCCGCTCACCCTGCGCGCGGAAGGGCGCACGGCGTCGCTCACCGTCTCGCAGCTGCGCCTGGCGTCGGGCGCGGTGGTCCAGCAGGACGTGTCGCTCCCCGTCGCCTCCGCGGCCCGCCCGGCCTCGGCCGGGGCGCCGGCGGTCGGCGGGCTGGCGGGGACGGTGCGCGGGCCCGACGGGCGCGGGGTGGCGGGCGCCACGGTGCGCTTCGGCACGCTCGCGCCGGTGACCACGGACGCGCAGGGCCGCTTCCGCTTGCGCAGCCTGGGCCGGGGCGAGCACGAGGTGACGGTGGCGCACGCGTCGCTGGGCACGCGCACGGTGCGGCTGGTGATCCCCGCCGACGCGGGCGAGGTGGAGCTGCGCGCCGCCGGCGGCCCGGGGAGCCTGGCGGCGTCGGTGCAGCGGACGGTGCAGCTCGCCGGGATCCAGGCGCAGGCGCGGCGGCTGGGGCTGGACGTGGTGGGGTTCTACGAGCGCCAGCACCGCGGCATGGGGCACTTCCTCACCGAGCGCGACCTGCAGACCGCCGGCAGGGCCAGCGACGTGCTGCGCCGCGTGCCGGGGGTGCGGGTGGTGCGATACCGGCGCAAGCAGGAAGGCGGCGGCGAAGGCGGCAACCGGAGCGGGCTGGACATCGACGAGGAATACCGGATCGCGAGCATGCGCGGGTACACCACGGGGGTCGGCTCCGGAGGGGAGAGCACGCTCCAGTACTGCTACATGGACGTCTACATGGACGGGGTGCAGGTGCAGTTCCCCGACCCCGAGCGTTCGCAGAACATCGACGCCTTCCTGGTCAGGGACATGGAGGGGGTGGAGATCTACCGCGGGCCCGCGGAGACCCCGCCCGAATACCGCGGCAGGTGGACGGGATGCGGCGTGGTGCTGATCTGGACGCGTAAATAGCGCATCGCATCGCTTCCGCCGACGCGCGGCCCCACGATCCGGTTCGTGGGGCCGCGGTGTCTTCATCCCTCGGCACCCGCCGACTGGTCTCGAGCCGCGGAAAATCACCGGGCGGGCCGACATACCTCGTCACGAGCCCATCGCGGGAGCGAATCAGCTGGGGTTTCACGCAGAGTCAGCAGAGTCAGCAGAACCGACAGCTGTTTTCTGCTGACTCTGCTGACTCCGCGTGAACCCTCTTTTTAGTGAGCGAAGGAGACGCGAATCTCCGCGCACTTCCCCAGCGCCGCACCCATCAACCATATTCCGCCGTAGCGGCGGTGGCCCAATCGGCACGTCCGCCGATCCTCGAATCGCCGATCCCGAGCCTCATGCCCATCCTGCCGTTCATCCCACGCATCCCGCGGTTCCTGGCGCTCGCGCTCGCCGCGGCGGGGTGCGCCGCGCCGGCCTCGCTCCCCACGCCGCAGGCCGGGGGACCCGTGACGGGGCCCGGCGAGCCGCGCACCACGGTGGAAGACGTGCGCGCGCAGGAGTTCGCGCTCGCCGCCGACAGCATGGAGGGCCGCTACACCGGCACGCCGGGGATGGAGCGCGCCGCGCGTTACCTGGCCGGCCGCTTCCGCGCGCTGGGGCTGCAGCCGGCGGGGGACGACGGCTACCTCCAGCTGCTCCCGCTGGCGTGGGAGGAGCAGGGCGGGCGCCGCATCCCGCGGCTGCTGAACGGCTGGGCCGACACGGCGGGGGTCGCGGCCGGGCTGCGCGGGCGCGGCGTGAACGTGGTGGGCGTCCTCCCCGGCGGCGACCCGGCGTTGCGCGGCCAGGTGGTGCTCATCGACGCGCACTACGACCACCTGGGCACCGCGGCGCTGGGCACCTGCGACGCGGCCGGCGGCGACAGCGTGTGCAACGGCGCGGACGACGACGCGTCGGGGGTGGTGGCGGTGCTGGAGATCGCGCGGGAGCTGGCGCGCGGGCCGGCGCCCAGGCGCACGGTGGTGTTCCTGCTCACCACCGGGGAAGAGGTGGGGCTGCTGGGCACCCGCTGGTACATCCGGCACCCCGTGCTGCCGCTGGACAGCACCGTGGCCAACCTCGAGATCGAGATGATCGGCCGCCCCGACCCGCTGGCGGGCGGCGCGGGGAAGGCGTGGCTCACCGGCTACACGCGGTCGACGATGGGCGAGATGCTGGCCGCGGCCTCCATCCCCATCGTGAACGACCCGCGCCCCGCGCAGAACTTCTTCGAGCGCAGCGACAACATCGCCTTCGCGCGGCTCGGCATCCCGGCGCACACCCTCTCCACCTTCAACCTGCACGCCGACTACCACACCCCCGACGACGAGGCCGAGCGGATCGACTACGCGCACATGACCGAGGTGATCCGCGCCGCCGCGCGCGCCGCCCGCCTGCTGGCGGACGGCCCCGCGCCGCGGTGGAAGCCCGGCGGCCAGCCCGCGGCGGGCCGGTGAGCGAAGTGCAGCCCGCCGCCGCGCCCGCCATCGAGCTGGCCGGGTTCAGCAAGCACTACGGCGACCGCCTGGCCGTCGACTCGCTCACCTTCTCCGTCCCCCCCGGCGAGATCGTGGGGCTGGTGGGGCCCAACGGGGCGGGGAAGACCACCACGCTCCGCGCCATGGCCGGGATCCACGCGCCCAGCGCGGGCACCGTGCGCGTCGCCGGCTTCGACGTGGTGCGCCAGCCGGTGGAGGCCAAGCGCCGCCTCGCGCTGGTGCCGGACGAGCCGTCGCTCTTCGCGTCGCTCACCGTGTGGGAGCACCTGGAGTTCACCGCGCGGATCTACGGCCTGCGCGGCTGGGAGCCCACGGCCGCCGCGCTGCTGGACGAGATGGAGCTGGGCGACCGCCGCGGCTCGCTGGGCGACGAGCTGTCGCGCGGGATGCGGCAGAAGGTGGCGGTCGCCTGCGCGCTCCTGCACGACCCCGCCGTGCTCCTCTTCGACGAGCCGCTCACCGGGCTGGACCCGCGCGGCATCCGCACGCTGTACGACGCCATCCGCCGGCGCGCCGCGGCCGGCGCCGCCGTCCTCCTCTCCTCGCACCTGCTGGGGCAGATCGAGGGGCTGTGCACCGGCTTCGCGGTGATGCGCCAGGGGAAGCTGCTCTTCGCCGGCCCGCGCGACGAGATGCGCGCCCGCTACGCCGATGCGGGGAGCACGCTGGAGGAAGTCTTCTTCCACCTGACCGAAGACGACGCGCCGCACCCCGCGGCGGCCGGGGCGCCGTGAACCCCGGGCTGCGGCTGCTGGCGCTGCGGCTGGCGCGCGGCCGCGTGCGACTGCTCGCGCGGCGGATGCGTACCGTGCGCGGCGCCATCGGCGTGGGCGGCACGGGGCTCTTCCTGCTGCTGGTGGCCGGGCTGCAGCTCTGGAGCGCCGCCAACCCGGACGTGCGCGCGGGGCAGCCCTCGCCCGAGACGCTGCGCGCCATGGTGCCGGCGCTGGTGGTGGTGCTCACCATCCTCGCCGCGGTCAGCGAGCGCGGCCTCTACTTCACTCCGGCCGAGACCGGCTTCCTCTTCCCGGCGCCGGTCGGCCGCCGCGAGCTGCTGGTGTACAACCTGGTCACGCGGCTGGGCGTGCAGGTGCTCTCGGCGCTCTGGGTGGCGGTGTTCACGCTGCGCTACGCGCCGCACGTGGCGTCGGGGCTGGCGGCGGTGATCCTGGGCTTCGTGTTCATCTACGTGGCCGCTCAGGCGCTGGCGCTGGGCACCACGGCGGTGGAGGCGTACCTCTCGCCCCCCGTGCGGCGGCTGGCGCGCGGCGCGGCGATCGCGGGGCTGCTGCTGGTGGCCGTCGCGGCCGCGTCGCGCGCGGGGGCG
>DASQLJ010000600.1:0-7189 GCA_035630095.1 Longimicrobium sp. | reverse complement strand
TTCAGCGCCTCGATGAACATCAGCGCGCCCCCCGACGCCGTCCACGCCAGCCCCGTCACCACCCCCACCTCGGGGGCGGACTCGGCGGTGGCGGCGGTGTAGCGCGGGTAGCCGAGCACCTCCTCGATCAGCTCGCGTGTGAGGGTGTGCTCGTCGCCCTGGCCGGCGGCCTTCTCGGCGGCCAGGTAGCGCATCACCGCCGCCAGCGAGCGGCGCAGGTTGCCCACGCCGGCGTCGCGCGCGTAGCCGCGGGTGAGGAAGAGGAGCGTGTCGTCGTCCACCGTCACCTTGGCCGGGTCCAGCCCGTGCTCGGCCACGATCAGCGCGAACAGCCACTCGCGCGCGATGGCGATCTTCTCCTCGGGGGTGTAGCCGGCGATGCGGATCTCGATGAAGTAGTCGCGCAGGTCCCGCGGGATGCGGTAGAAGTCGGCCGCGGAGCCCACGAAGAACACCTCCGAGAGGTCGAAGGGCACGTCGAGCCAGCGGTCGGTGAAGCTCTCGCGCAGGTCGGGGTCGAGCGTCTCCTCCAGCGCCTCCACGGGGTCGCCGTCCACGTTGCCCAGCCCCACCTCGTCCAGCTCTTCCAGGAGAAAGACGGGGTCGCGCACGCCGCTGTCGCGGATGAGCTGCATCAGCTTCCCCATCTGCGCGCCACTGCGGCCGCGCTTGCTCCCCACCAGCTGCGCCTCGCTGCGGCCGCCCAGCTCCAGCCGCACCAGCGGCCGCCCCAGCCCGCGGGCGATGGCGTTGGCCAGCGTCTTCTTCCCCACCCCCGGCGGGCCCACCAGGCAGGGGATGGGGCCGCGCAGGTCGCCGCGCAGGTCGGCCACGGCCAGCACCTCGAGCAGGCGCCGCTTGGGCTCGCCCAGCCCCAGGTGCTCGCCCTCGATCTCGTCGCGCACCTTCGCCAGCTCGAAGCGCCCGCCATCGGCCCGCCGCGTCCAGGGGACGGCGGCCACGGTGTCGAGGTAGGTGCGGATCTCCTGCGCCTCGGTGGCGGTGACCGAGGTGGAGCGCAGCCGCTCGGCGTCGCGGCGGGCCACGGCGGCCACGCGCGGCGGGAGCTGCGCGCGCTCCACCAGCCGCAGCGCCTCGTTGGCCTCGCGCTCCACCGGGTCCACCTCGCCCAGCTCGGTCTGCAGCGCCTGGATGCGGCGGCGGATCTCGTCGCGGCGCTCGCGGCCGCCGGCGGGGAGGGCGCCGCCGCCGTCCTCGCCGGCGCCGGTGGCCTGCTCCACCTCGCGGAGGTGCTCCCACTCCTCTTCCAGCGCGCCCAGCACCAGCCTGAGCCGCGCCAGCACGTCGGGCTCCTGCAGCACCGCGTCGCGCACGGGGAGCTTCAGGTTGCAGAGCGTGGCGGTGAGGTCGGCGAAGCGCCCGGGGTCGCCCAGGTTCATGCGCAGGATGCGCGGCACCTCGTCGGGGACGCGTTCCACGGCGCTGGCCACGGCCGAGACCGTGGCCAGGATCTTCTCCACCAGCGGGTCGGCGGCCTCGGGCGGCGCGGGCACCTCGTCCACGGGGATCGCCACGGCCGAGTAGTAGCCGTCTTCCAGCCGCACCTGGGCCAGGCGGATGCGCCGCAGGCCCTGCAGCGTGGTCTGGATCGTCCCGCCGGGGAGGTTCAGCCGGTCGAGCACGCGCACGGCGGTGGCGACCTTCTCCAGCGCCTTGGGAGGGAAGTCGTCGTCGGCGGTGGACACCATCGCCACCACCAGGTCGCCCTGCGGGTGCTTGCTGAGCGCCTCGACGTTCGGGGCGAAGCCGATCTGCAGCGCCGTGGCCCCGCCGGGGAACACGATGGTGCTGCGGATGGGGAGCACGGGCACGCGCTCCGGCGAGGTCTGGGAAGCTGCTCTGTCTGGCGCCATCTACCTGTGCTGGAACTACTTGCGTGATTTTCCGCCGCGTCCGCCCGGCCGCAGCCGGCGGTCGAGCGCGTGCAAGAAGCGGGCAATCCGCCTCGCGTTTACCCCCAGGTCGGCCTTGCCCACGCGCGACTGCGAGCTCACGTCCACGCGCGTCTGCCCCAGCTCGTCGAGCGAGATGCGGATCCACACGTCGTCCACGAAGCGCCAGAGCGCGGTGCGCGCCTCCACCTCGATCTCCCCCCGCCGCGCCTCGGCGACGGTCACCGTCCACCGCGGCCAGCCGCGCGCGGTCTCCAGCGCCGCCTCCCACACCTCGCTGAAGGGCACGGTGTACTCGCGCCCCCGCAGCCGCGGGTCGGGCGACTCGGGGTCGGTGTAGGCGCGGTTGCGCGTGAACGCGCGGATCAGCCGTCGCATCGGAGCCGGGTCCTCAAGACGCGTGGCACGGTGGGCGAGTCACTTCGGGCCAGCGCAGGTACACGGGGTGGATGCGCGACCGGGCGTGGGAAGGCGCGCAATCTACGGAGGCGCGACGGAGGGCGCGAGACGCGTGCGACTGACGCGAGATCCGCGGCGCATCGGGGAACTCCGTTCCGCGAGCGGAGCGGTTGCGTGAGGGATTCGCGCCCGGAGGGCCGAGACGCCGGCGCGCCCGCATCGGGTGCCGCGGGAACGAGCGGGGCCATGGCGCGGCGGCGGCTCGGCGCCGTTGGCAACGGCGGTATCGTTGCCTACGGCGCGCGAAGCCCGGCCCGGAGCGCAGCGGAGGGACACGCCCAAACCCGGCTTTTCGGTTTCGGGTCCCCGGAGAAGCCAGCACGCGGCACCCCCTCCGCACTTCCGTTTGCACGCCCCCGCACTGCTCCCTATCTTCCGCGCCCGCAGCGGACGGGGTACGGAACGTGCCCGGGCAGGCCGCGCGCGGACGCGATCCGCCGGACAATCATCCACCCGAAGAATCCCATCGTGATCGTCGTGATGCCGGTGGCGGGGAAGGGCACCCGCCTGCGCCCCCATACGCACGTCACCCCCAAGCCGCTGCTGAAGGTGGGCGACAAGCCCGTGATGGCCTACATCCTGGACGACCTGCGCGAGCTGGGCGTGAACCAGGCGGTGCTCATCACCGGCCACCTGAAGGAGAAGGTCGAAGCCTACATGGCGGCGGAGTACCCCGACTTCCGCGCCGAGTACGTGGAGCAGGTCGAGCAGAACGGCACCGCCGACGCCATCCGCCTGGCCGAGCCGTTCGTCCGTGAGGACCTGCTCATCATCTTCGTGGACACGCTCTTCGACGCCGACCTGACCGTGGTCAACCGGCTCGGCGACGACGTGGCGGGGGTGATCTGGGCGAAGGAGGTGGAGGACTACCAGCGCTTCGGCGTGATCCTGACCGACGAGCAGGGCTTCATGCAGAAGATCATCGAGAAGCCCAGCGAGCCGGTGAGCAAGCTGGCCAACATCGGCCTGTACTACATCAGGGACTGGAAGCTGCTGTTCGAGGGGATCGCCGACACCATGGCCAAGGGCCCCGGCCCCGGCGGCGAGTTCTTCCTGACCGACGCCTTCCAGTACATGGTGGACCACGGCGGCAAGCTGAAGGTGGAGGCGGTGCAGGGGTGGTACGACGCCGGCAAGCCCGACACGCTGCTGGAGACCAACCTGCACGTCCTCTCCACCACGCGCGGCAAGTCGCCCCCGGCGAAGGACGGGGTGACGGTGCGCGAGCCCGTGCACGTGGCCGACGGCGTGGAGCTGGAGGCGTGCGAGATCGGCCCCAACGTCACGCTGGGCGCCGGGACGAAGGTGCGCCGCTCGAAGCTGCGCGATTGCATCGTGGGCGAGGCGAGCGAGATCGACGGCTGCGACCTGCACGACTCGCTGGTCGGCTCCAACGCCACCGTCCGCAACGTCACCGGCCAGGTGGACGTGGGCGACGACTCCACGGTGGCGAGCGGCTGAGCGTCAGCGGAGCGCGAGATCGCACGGAATCGAAGGTACGAGCACGAAGCGGCCCCTCTCGCAAGTCCTGGAGAGGGGCCGGCTTCGTGGTGCCGAAAGTGGTCAGCACCGTGCGCGTCCGCGGGAACTGCGACGACTGCCCGGCGGGCGCCTGGCGGTCTGCCCGGGCGACCGGGCCGCCGGTTGCCTCAGCCGCAGCTTCCGCAGCCGTACGGGTTGCACGAGGTACACGTGTACACGCACGAGAGCTGGCCGCAGCTCGCCTCGCCGGTCGCGCAGAAGTGGGTGCTGCACACGCCGTCGAGCGAGATGAAGCCTTGCACCGTGCCCCTTCCGGGCCCCAGCTCCTCGGCGTTCATCGACTCCACCTTCAGCTCGTCGAGGTTCAGCTTCAGCTTCTTCATGGCTTCTCCGGGGGGTTGGGAAGGGGATGGCCGCGTTACCCGGCGGGCGCCGGGCGGCAACGCGGACGTTGCAAGAATAGCTCGGAAAGGGGAGGGGGGCAACAGTCGCGTTGGGAGGCTTCCGAATGGCGGCGGCGCAACTCCAAGCACACGGGCCTCGCGCCGGAACCGGCGCGAGGCCCGCGGTTTTCCTGGCCGTGAAGACGCTCTCCGACCCCAGGCGCGGGGAACTCCAGGAGATCCGCTCCCCGCGGGGAGCGGTCAGCACACGGCCCCGGTCCCCGCGGGCACCCGGCCGCGTCAGGCGATGCCGGCGGCGGCGAGGATGATCAGCAGGGCGCGCTCCACGCCGAGCGCGCCGTTCTCGTTGCTGTACCACTCGTCGGTGGTGTGGATGCCGCCCGAGTCGCCGCCCACGCCGATGGCGATGGAGGGGATGCCGAGCGCCATCGGCACGTTGGCGTCGGTGGACGAGCCCACCAGCTCCGGCTTCTGCCCCAGGCCGTAGGTGATGGCCTGCGCCGCCTGCACCAGCGCCTCGCGCGGCTGGGTGATCCCGCTGGGGCGGTCGCCGATCACCGTCACCTTCGCCCTCAGCGCGTCGGTGCCGGGGCGCCGCGCGGCGTTCTCCTCGTCCACCGCGCGGGTCAGCACGGCGCGCACGCTCTCCTCCACCCGGGGGAGCACGCCGGGCGCCTCGCTGCGCATGTCCAGCTCCATCCACGCGGCGTCGGGTATGGCGTTGATGCTGGTGCCCCCGCCGATGCGGGCGACGGTGAGCGCCGTGCGCGTGGGCTCGGGCCGCTCCATCGCGGTGATGCGGGCGAGCGCCACGCCCAGGGCGGCGATCGGGTTGGGGGTGCCGCGGTCGGCCCAGGAGTGCCCGCCGGGGCCGCGCGCCTCCACCCGCAGCCGCCGCGAGCCGATGGCGCGGTGCACGATGCGGCGCAGCCCCGAGCCGTCCAGCGCGATGAAGGCCACCGCGTCGCGCATCTCGCCCCCGTCGCCGAAGAGCCGCTTCACGCCGCGCAGGTCGCCCGCGCCCTCCTCGCCCACGGTGCCGATGAAGACGACGGGGTGCCGGAGCCGCACCCCGGCGCGCGCCAGCACCCGCGCCACGGCCAGCATCCCCGCCAGCCCGCGCGCGTTGTCGGTGATCCCGGGAACGTAGATGCGGCCGTCCTCGCGCCGCGGGGTGAGGTCGGTCCCCGCCGCGAACACCGTGTCGAGGTGCGCGGCCACGACGACGGGGCGCGCGGCTCCGTTCGCCCCCGGGAGCATCCCCAGCACGTTTCCCTCGCCGTCGCGCCGAACCCCGCCCAGCCCCAGCTCGCGGAAGCGCTCCGCCAGCCGCACGCCGCGCGTCTCCTCGCCGAACGGGGGCGCGGGGATGGCCACCAGCTCGAGCTGGTCGCCCAGCGTGTCGGCGTCGGTCTGGTGCGCCAGCGCGCGGACCGGCTTCAGGCGGGCGTCGGCGAGCAGGGAAGGGGGGATGGGGATCGGCTTCATCATCGACGCGCGCGGTGGAAACATGGACGGGCGGAAGATGCCGGGCGCGCGAGAGGGTGTCAACGCGACGCCGCGGGAGCGAACGCGCGGGCGGTGGAAGCACGTGCGCGCTCCGTGGGAACCCCCGCAGGCACGCGCGTGCTCCCCGGTGGCGTATACTGCACGGTGTGGACAAGCTCCCCACAACTGATTAACGTTGACGCTATGAACACACCCCACTCGCCAATTCGCGTGCGACGCAGTGGACCGGGCCAGCCGCCGCGGCTGAGGACGGCGCTCTGGGATGTGGTGCTCCCGCGCGAGCCGTACGCGGCGGTATCCATCACGCTGGCTGTGGCGCTGGTCAGCGCGTTCGCCATCGTGGTGCGGGGAACGGCCCAGCATCCCTGGCTGATGGGGGTGCTGGCGCTGGGGCTGGAGGGGCTCTTTTTCTGCCTGATCTTTGCGCAGCCGTGGGCACGGCGGATGCGGAGAACACCGCGCCGGTAGGCGATTTCGTGCCCGTTGCCCGTTTCGTTCGGACGCCCGTTCTGCTAGCTTTGGCGCGCCGCCGCTGAGCCGGGTTCAACCGGTCCGCGGCCGCTCCCTCGACAATGGGTCCCGGACCGCACCACCGCCGCACGAGGAACGGATGCAGGAAAGCGAGCTGATCCACGACTGGAACTGCGTTGAAGGGTGCTACGACTACAGCGCCCGCAAGGTCGTGCAGCTGAACGACGAGACGCTGCGCGACGGCCTGCAGTCGCCGTCGGTGACCGACCCGTCGATCGACGAGAAGATCCGCCTGCTGCACCTGATGTCGGACCTGGGCATCGCATCGGCCGACATCGGCCTGCCGGGCGCCGGGCCGCGCGCCCTGCGCGACGTGGAGGCGCTGGCGCGCGAGATCGTGGCCAACCGCCTGCCGATCGAGCCCAACTGCGCCGCCCGCACCGTGCGCGCCGACGTGAAGCCGATCATCGACGTGTCGCAGCGCGTGGGGATCGCGATCGAGGCGGCCACCTTCATCGGGAGCTCGCCGATCCGCCAGTACGCCGAGGACTGGACGCTGGAGCGGATGCTGAAGGCCACCGAGGACGCCGTCGGCTTCGCGGTCCAGAACGACGTGCCGGTGATGTACGTGACCGAAGACACCACGCGCGCCGCGCCCGAGGTGGTGAAGGCGCTGTACACCACGGCGATCGAGTGCGGCGCCCGGCGCATCTGCGTGTGCGACACGGTGGGGCACGCCACGCCGCACGGCGTGCGCCAGCTGATCCGCTTCGTGCGCACCGAGATCGTGGAGCCCAGCGGCGAGGACGTGAAGATCGACTGGCACGGCCACCGCGACCGCGGCTTGGCGGTGCCCAACTGCCTGGCAGCGATCGAGGAGGGCGCGCACCGCATCCACGGCACCGCGCTGGGGATCGGCGAGCGCTGCGGCAACGCCGAGATGGACCTGCT
>DASQLJ010000599.1:0-3986 GCA_035630095.1 Longimicrobium sp. | reverse complement strand
ACATCTTCTCGGGCGGCTACGCGGCGGGGTACTACAGCTACCTGTGGAGCGTGGTGCTGGACGCCGACGCCTTCTCCCGCTTCGCGCGCGAGGGGCTGTTCGACGAGCGGGCGGGGCGCGCGTTCGCCGCGTCGGTCCTGTCGCGCGGCGACGACACCGACCCGGACGAGCTGTTCCGCGAGTTCATGGGGCGCGACCCCGACCCCGAGGCGCTGCTGCGGCGCAACCTGGGGTGAAACAGGGAGCGGGTGGAGAACCCCCAACGGCCGTTTCACACGGAGTCAGCGGAGTCAGCGGAGGGAACGGCGGTGGTTCCGCGCCGACGGATGTCTCAGCGTAGACCGGTGGATGACGGTAGAAACGGGGAACGCCCGGCGCACGTGCGCCGGGCGTTCGCTGTTTCCGTCCTACTGCCGCTCGGCTTTCGACGAGTCATGCGGATCCACGAACCCCGTTCCGCGAGCGGATTGCGTGAGGGATTCGCGCCCGGAGGGCCGAGACGCCGGCGCGCCCCCCCTGACGCAGCGGGAACGAGAGGGCCATGGCGCGCCGGCGGCTCGGCGCCGTTGGCAACGGCGGTATCGTTGCCTACGGCGCGCGAAGCCCGGCCCGGAGCGCAGCGGAGGGACACGCCCGTATCCGTCTTTTCCGTCGACAACCACGGCACCGGCTTTCCGGACTCGTAAATCACCCGCCCCGCGCGGCGCCCCGCTCCCAGTCGCGCAGGTGGCCGATCAGGTAGTCGATGCCGAACACGTGGCGCGTCTTGTCGCTCTCGCGGCGGAAGACGACCTGCGACCAGCCGCGCATCCCCGTGGGCAGGTAGTGGCTGCCGTTCATGCGCAGCTTCTGCCCGCTGATGGCGCGGATCAGCACCTGCTCGTAGCGGCTGCGGCTCAGCTCGCGCTCGGGGAAGAGGTTGTCCCAGGTGCACAGGCGGCCCACGTCGTCGTACTCGGGCGGGCGGTCGTCCAGGTCCAGCAGGCTGGGCGCGCGCCCCCGCATCACGCTCCCGATCAGCCGGAAGGTCCACGGGTCGCTGATGCGCTGGATCGGGTGCCAGAAGTGCTTCACCGTGAGCCCGGCGATCGCCCGCAGCGAAAGACGGCGCCCGTCGCGCGTCTCCCACATCGGCTGGTCCACGTCGGCCTCGAACGGGTTGCAGCGGAAGCAGGTGAGCCGCGCCAGCCACCCCTTGCGCGTGGTGTGCGGGATCGGCGCGTAGCCGGCGATCACCGGCAGGTCGGTCTGCTCCAGCACGTCCAGCTCGAAGCTCGGCCAGGTCATCACCTCGCGCACGATCCCCGTGATCAGCGTGCCCGTGGCGATCATCAGCGACGCGCTGGGGGTGAAGTCGGCCGTGATCTCGATGCGGTCGCCGCGCGGGCGCACGCCGATGCCCGTGGAGCGGCGGTTGGCCGCCAGCAGCATCACCGGCACGGGGAGGATGTAGCTCAGCAGCAGCGCCAGCTTCTGCACCGTGCGCGAGCGCCCCTGCCGGTGCCGCGGCAGCTCGAACGAGATGTTGTAGTGCGTGCTGAAGCCCACCAGCCGCACCTCCTTCCCCGTCCGCTCCTCCCACGCGTCGAGCTCGCCGCGCACGTACAGGATCGACTCCCAGAGCGAGCGGCCGGCGCGCGCCGCGCACCCCGGCGCGATCTCGATCACCGGGGTGGCCACCTCGATGACGCCGGTGTCGAAGTAGACCACGCCCCCGGTGGGGAGGTGGTAGCTGGTGCCCACGCGGTGCATCAGCTCGTCGCGCACGAAGGCGCGCGGGTCGCCGAACACGTCCTCGGGGCGCACCAGCTCGCCGTCCACGGCCACCTGGAACTCGGCCTCCATGCCGATCGCGGCAAGCTTCAGCCGCGCCTGCCGGGCGTGGCCGGTCTTGCTCTCGAACTCCTCCTTCTTCTGCTTGCTGCTCATATCACGCACCCGCTCCGGCGGTCTCCGTTTCGCCCGTCTTATCGCCCTCGCCGTCTGCGTGGGCCTCGTCCACCGGGTCTTCCCTGCGCGCCCGCTCGCCGGGCACGCCGTGCGGCACCACGGTCGTCCACCCCAGGTCCACGTGCAGGTGGTCGTCCGCCTCGCCCTTGCCGTGCCCGTAGGGGCGCACGTACAGCCCGGGCATCAGCCGCTCGGCGATGCGCGCGTACTTCCTGATCGTCTTCCCATCGTCCAGCCAGTCGTCGCCCACGCGGTACAGGTTGGCCGCGGTCCCCCAGCAGTGCGTGCTGGCGTGGGTGGAGAGCGCGTGCGCCGGCGAGCGGTAGCCGCCGTTGGCCGAGATGTGCACGTAGGTGTCCACCTCGCGGCGCAGGAGCTCCAGGAAGCTGGCGATCTGCGAGACCGCGCAGGGGAGGTAGCGCGGCCACTCGCTGCGCAGCCGCTCGGTCTCGCGCACGTCCACGTTCAGGAACTCCCAGATCTCGAAGTGCGGCGAGAGCGGCGTCTCCAGCGCCACCTCCCAGTTCGGGATCCGGTAGAAGAAGCGCGGCAGCCGGCGCAGACGCCCGTCGCGGTCGCGCATCAGCTCCCCCGGCCGCAGGATGCGCCGCAGCTCGTCCCCCAGCCTCAGCCCGTCCACCACCTGCAGGGTGAAGTCACCCATCCCGTCCGTCCCCGGCCGTCAGGTGCTCGTACACGGCGCGCGAGATCCGCGCGATGGTGTCGCTGCGCCCCGACGACCCCGGCTTCCACTGCGTGAGCACCGTGATGCAGTAGGGCTTGCGGTCGGGGAGGTACACGATCGCGGCGTCGTGCGCGACCGTGCTGATCTCGCCCGTCTTGTTGGCCACGCGCGCGCTGTCGGGGACGCCCGCGGGGATGCCGCTGCGGAACTCCTGGTCGTGGAGGATCTCCAGCATCCGCGCGCTCAGCTCCACGTCGAACGCGGTGCCCTCCTCGATCGGGCGGAGCACCGAGATCAGCCCCTTCGCGGTCACGCGGTTGTTGAGCCCCGCCTCCCACGCCCGCTCGTCCTCCACCCCGCGGCGCAGCTCGATCCCCGTCACCCCCAGCTCCTTCACCGACTGCCGGATCTGGTCGATCCCCACCAGGTCCACCAGCAGGTTGGTGGAGAGGTTGCTGCTGGTGACGATCATGTGGTACGCCAGCTCGTTCACCTTCATGGTGCGCCCCAGCTGGCGGTGCACCTCGCTGTTGGCGTCGCGCCCGCTCTCCACGCGAAAGGGCTTGCCGTCGGCCGCGCTGTAGAAGCGGTTGCGCACGTGCACGCGGCTGTCCAGCACCAGCACGCCCCGGTGCGCGGCGCCGAAGACACCCAGCAGGATCGGCACCTTGATGGTGCTGGCCGCGTGGAACCACTCGTCGCCGTGCAGGTCCCACGCCGCGCGCGTATCATAGTCGTACCAGGCGACCGCCACCCGCTGGGCGCCCGCATCCCTGGCGATCCGGGCGATCCTGTCCTGGAGCGCGTCCTTCGTGTGCTTGGCCGTTGCCGTCATCTGCGGGGTGGATGTCCGCCGGAAGCCGGGCGCACGCCGCCCGGAGAGAGCCCCGGACGTTGCAGGATGGGGGCCACGGGGGAACGGCTGACGGCGACGGGTGCGCGAGTGCGGGAACGGCAAAGGTGCGTGAGTGCGCAACGGCTGAGCGGTGCAGGAGGCAGGTTCGCCGAGCCCCGCCGCGCCGCATGAATCGTCGCCCAACCGCGACGTGCGCCTCCCCCGGCTCCCGACGAACGCACTCGCACTCACGCACCGGCGCACCTGTCGCCGTTCGCGCACCACGCACCTGCGCACTGTTATACGGATCTCACGAACTCCGTTCCCCGAGCGAGCGGTTTGCGTGAGGGATTCGCGCCCGGAGGGCCGAGACGCCGGCGCGCCCGCGGTGGGCGCCGCGGGAAGGAGCGAGGCCGTGGCGCGCCGGCGGCTCGGCGCCGTTGGCAACGGCGGTATCGTTGCCTACGGCGCGCGAAGCCCGGCCCGGAGCGCAGCGGAGGGACACGCCCGCATCCG
>DASQLJ010000598.1:0-11160 GCA_035630095.1 Longimicrobium sp. | reverse complement strand
ATCGGCGCCGGCCGCAGAGCGGCGTCCAGAACGTAGATCCGCGCGTTCCCGATCGGCCTGCCCACCGAGACCGTCAGCGCGCCCTCGTCCACGTGCTCCACCTGCTGGTACGTGCACCAGGCCGTGGTCTCCGTGGGCCCGTAGACGTGCAGGAGGCGCCGCGGCTTCCCTGTGCGCAGGAGCCCGCGCACGCTCTCCGCGTCCACCGCCTGCCCGCCGAAGAGCACCTCGCGCAGGGTGGAGAAGATGCCGGGCTCCTCGCGCGCGAGCTGGTTGAGGAGCGCGGTGGTCTGGTAGAGCGTGGTGATCCGCGCCTCGCGCAGCAGCCGGTGCAGCGCCGGGGGCGAGAGGAGGACGTCGCGGTCGATCCCCACCAGCGTGGCGCCGTTCAGGAAGGCGCCCCACGCCTCGAAGGCGAGCGCGTCGAAGCTGGCGTTGGACGCCTGGGCCACGCGGTCGCCCGGCGCGAGCTGCACGAAGTCGGTCTCGCGGACGAGCTGCACCACCTCGCGGTGCCCCACCATCACCCCCTTGGGGCGGCCCGTGCTCC
The DNA here is from genome assembly GCA_035630095.1 of Longimicrobium sp. Taxonomy (GTDB): domain Bacteria; phylum Gemmatimonadota; class Gemmatimonadetes; order Longimicrobiales; family Longimicrobiaceae; genus Longimicrobium. Next base: position 10,610 of record DASQLJ010000598.1, on the reverse strand, counting down.
CGCTGGTGTAGACCACGTACGCCAGGTTGTCCGCCGTCGCGCCGCTCTCGGGTGCTTCCGCCGGCTCGCGGGCGAGCGCCTCGGCCACCCGGTCCAGCCGCACGATGCGCAGCCCGGCGACGGCCGGCGCGGCGCGGCCGCTCCGGGTGAGCAGCACCCGCACGGCGGAATCGGCCAGCATCAGGTCGATCCGCTCGGCCGGGTAGCCCGGGTCGAGCGGCACGTAGCAGCCGCCCGCCTTCAGCACGGCCAGGAGCGAGACCACCAGCTCGACGCCGCGCTCCAGCAGGACGCCGACGCGCACCTCCGGGCCGACGCCGAGCCCACGCAGGTGGTGCGCGAGCCGGTTCGCCCGCGCGTCCAGCTCGCGGTACGGCAGCGATTCCCCGCCCCAGGCCAGCGCCTCCGCCTCGGGCCGCTCGCGGACCCGCGCCTCGAAGAGCGTGTGGATGCAGGCGCCGCGCGGATACGGGCGGTCCGTCCGGTTCCACTCCCCGGTCACCAGCCGCCGCTCCTCGGCCCCGGCCAGCTCCAGCGCGGAGATCCGGGCGTCGGCGTCCGCGGCGACCTGCTCCAGCACGCGCTCCAGGTGCCCCGCCATGCGCCGCACGGTGCCCGGGTCGAACAGGTCGGCGTCGTACTCCAGCGTCCCCCGCACCCCGCCGCCTTCCGGCGCCAGGAAGAGCGAGAGGTCGAACTTGGTGGTCCCGAACTCGGGGTCCACCCGCTCCACCCGCACGCCGGGGAGGCCGCCGCCGCGGTCGGCGCTCTCCAGCGAGAACACCACCTGGAAGAGGGGCGAATGGCTGAGACTGCGCTCCGGCCGCACCTCGGCGACGATCTTCTCGAACGGCGCCTCCTGGTGCTCGAGGGCGCCGAGCGTCACCTCGCGGACCCGCCGCACCACCTCGCGGAAGGCGGGGTCGCCGGAGAGGTCGGTGCGCAGGACGAGCGTGTTGGCGAAGAAGCCGATCAGCGCCTCCACGTCGCCCCGCGTGCGCCCCGCCACCGGGCTCCCCACCACCACGTCGTCGCTCCCGGCGTACCTGCCCAGGAGCACCTGGAAGGCGGCCAGGAGCACCATGTACCGCGTGGCGCCTTCGGCCAGCGCGAGCGCGTCCAGCCGCTCCACCAGCTCGGTCCGCAGCGCCACGCGCTCGGCCGCGCCGCGGTAGCTCCGCGCCGCCGGGCGGGGACGGTCGGTGGGCAGCGCCAGCAGCGCCGGCGCGCCGGCCAGCCGCGCCTTCCACCAGGCGAGGCGGCCGTCCAGCACGTCGCCGCGCAGCTCCTCGCGCTCGCGGGCGGCGTGGTCGGCGTACTGGAGCGCCGGCGCGGGGAGCGGCGACTCGCGCCCTTCGCGGAACGCGCCGTAGAGCGCCGACAGCTCGCGGAAGAGCACGCCCACGCTCCACCCGTCGCTGACCACGTGGTGCATGCAGATCAGCAGCACGTGCTCGCCCTCGCCCAGCCGCAGCAGCGCCGCGCGGAAGAGCGGGCCTGCGGCGAGGTCGAACGGCCGCGCGGCGTTCTCCACCGCGCGGCGCCCGGCCTCGGCCCCGCGCGCCGCGTCGCCGAGCGCCGAGAGGTCTTCCACGGGAAGCGCGAAGCCGCAGAACGGCGCGATCACCTGCACCGGCGCGCCGCCGTCTTCCCTGAAGGTGGTCCGCAGCGCCTCGTGCCGCTCCACCACCGCGCCCAGCGCGCCCTCCAGCGCCGGAACGTCGAGCGCGCCCGAGATGCGCAGCGCCGCGGGGACGTTGTAGAGCCCGCTCGCGCGCTCCATCCGGTCCACGAACCAGAGGCGCTCCTGCGCGAACGACGCGGGCGCGGTGCGCGTCCGACTGATCCTCTCCACCAGGATCCTCCGCAGGAGCGCCTGCTTCTCGCCGAGCGAGAGGGTGCCGCCGGTCGGTTCGTCGGGCACGGTCATTCGGATGATCCGGTTCTGCGGGAATGGCCGGCGAGGAGACGGTCCAGCGCTTCCTCGGAAAGGTCGTCGAGCACCGTGAGCAGGCGGTGGGGGCTGGAATCGGCGCCCACCCCCTCCCCCGCCCCAGCGTCGGCGGCGACGGGGGCGGGCGCGTCCGCCAGCAGCCGCGCCAGCGCCGCCACGGTCGGGTCCTCGAAGAGCGCGCGCACCGGCAGCTCCACGCCGAACGCCGCCCGCACCCGCGAGATCACGCGCGTGGCCAGCAGCGAGTGGCCGCCCAGCGCGAAGAAGCTCTCGTCCACCCCCACGCGGTCGAGCCGCAGCACCTCGGCACAGATCGCCGCCAGCGTGGCTTCCACCGGGGTGCGCGGGGCGAGGTAGCGCGCTTCGGCGGCGGCGTGGACCGGCTCGGGGAGCGCCCTGCGGTCCACCTTCCCGTTGGGCGTCAGCGGCAGGTGGTCGAGGGCGACGAAGGCGCCCGGCACCATGTAGCCGGGAAGGCTCCGCCCCAGGTGCGCGCGCAGCGCGTCGGCGTCGGCGCCGCCGGCCACGTAGGCCACCAGGCGCCGGCCGCCCTCCTCGTCCGCGTGGGCGACCACGACGCAGTCGGCGACGCCCGGGTGGCGGCGCAGCACCGTCTCGACCTCGCCCGGCTCGACGCGGAAGCCGCGGACCTTCACCTGCTCGTCCATCCGCCCGAGGTACTCCACGGTCCCGTCGGCCCGCCAGCGCACGCGGTCGCCGGTGCGGTACATCCGCGCGCCCGGCCCGGGGCCGAAGGGGTCGGGGACGAAGCGCGCCGCCGTTTGTGCCGGGCGGTTCAGGTAGCCGCGCGCCACGCCGTCGCCGCCCGCGCACAGCTCGCCCGGCACGCCGATGGGTACCGGGCGCAGCCATGCGTCCAGCACGTAGACCCGCGTGCCGGAGATCGGGGAACCGATCGGGACCGAGCCGCCGCTCCACCCGGCCGGGAGGGTGTGGCAGCAGGTGAAGGTGGTGTTCTCGGTGGGGCCGTAGCCGTTGATCAGCCGGAGACCGGGGAAGCGCCGCCGCACCCGCAGCACCTGCTCGACGGGGAGGACGTCGCCCCCCGCGACCAGCTGGCGCACGCCGGCGAGGTCTTCCAGCCGCTCCTGCACCATCACTTGGAAGAGGCCGGCGGTCAGCCACATCGTGGTCACGCCGTGGCGGGCGATGGCGCGGCCCAGCGCCTCCAGCGACGGCGTGGCGCCGGCGACCAGCACCAGGCGCCCACCGTTCAGCAGCGCGCCCCACAGCTCGAAGGTCGAGGCGTCGAAGGAGACCGGCGCCGCCTGCAGCACCGTCTCGCCGGGGCCGAGGTCCACGTAGCTCGCGGAGCGGACGAGGCGGACGACGCCGCGGTGCTCCACGCCGACGCCCCTGGGCGTCCCCGTGCTCCCGGAGGTGTAGATCACGTACGCCAGGCTCCGCGGCCCCGCGCCGCTCTCCACGTCGTCCGCACCCTCGGCCGCGATCTCGGCCGCCGCGCCGTCCACGCTCACCACGGGCAGATCCGGCACCGGCGGCAGCGCCGCGCGCATCCTCTCCTCCGTCACCAGCACCGCCACGCCCGCATCGGCGAGGATGAACGCCAGCCGCTCGGCGGGATAGCCGGGGTCGAGGGGGACGTACGCGCCGCCCGCCTTGAGCACGGCCAGGAGCGAGACCACCAGCGCCGGGCTCCGCTCCAGGCACACGCCGACCCGCGCCTCCAGCCCCACGCCGCGGCGCGCGAGGTGGCGCGCGAGCCGGTTCGCCCGCTGGTTCAGCTCGCGGTAGGTGAGCGACCCGTCCTCGAAGACGAGCGCGTCGGCGTCCGGCGTCCGCGCCGCCTGCCCTTCGAACCAGTGGGCGATGCTTCGCTCCGGATGCTCGCCCGCCGTCGGGTTCCACTCGTCCAGGACGAGGCGGCGCTCCGCCCGGCCCGGGAGCTCCAGCGCCGAGAGGCGCACGTCGGGATCGGCGGCGACCTGCTCCAGCACCCGCTCCAGGTGGCCGAGCATGCGCTCGAGGGTGGCGCGGTCGAAGAGGTCGGTGCGGTAGTAGGCGGCCGCGCGCCAGGCGCCGGCCGACTGCACCACGAAGAGGGAGAGGTCGAAGCGGGAGACGGGCTGCACCACCTCGAGCGGAGCGACCGACGCGCCCGCGAAGGCCAGCTCCGACGGCCGCTCGCCGTCGACAGAGATCGTCACCTGGAAGACGGGCGTGTGGCTCAGGCTGCGCTCCGGCGCCAGCTCCGCCACCAGCCGCTCAAACGGCAGCTCCTGGTGCTCGTAGGCGCCCAGCGTGGCCTCGCGCACTCGCCGCAGCAGCTCGCGGAAGGCCGGGTCGCCGGAAAGGTCGGTGCGCAGCGCCAGCGTGTTGGCGAAGAAGCCGATCAGCCCCTCCACCTCGCTGCGCATTCGCCCCGCGACGGCGGCGCCCACCACCACGTCCGCGCCCCCGCCGTAGCGGGAGAGGAGCGCCTGGAAGGCGGCCAGCAGCACCATGAAGCGCGTCGCCCCCTCGCCCCGCCCCACCGCCTGCAGCCGCTCCAGCAGCTCGACCGGCAGCGGAGCCGACACGTTCCCGCTCTCGCGGGAGCGCGCCGCCCCGCGGGGACGGTCGGTGGGCAGCTCCAGCAGCGCGGGGGCGCCGGCCAGCCGCTCCGTCCACCAGGCGAGCTGCCGCTCCAGCAGCGGGCCCCCCAGGCGCTTCCGGTTCCAGCGGGCGTAGTCGGCGTACTGCAGCGGCGGCTCGGCGAGCGGCGACGCCCGCCCGTCGCGGTACGCGTCGTACAGCGCCGACAGCTCGCGGTAGAGGAGCCCCAGGCTCCACCCGTCGCCGACCACGTGGTGCATGCACAGCAGGAGGACGTGCGCCTCGCCGCCCAGCCGCAGGAGCGTCGCGCGGAAGAGAGGGCCGGCCTCCAAGTCGAAGGGCCGCGCGGCCTCTTCCGCCGCGAGCCGTTCGACCCGCGCCTCGCGCTCCGCCTCGTCCAGCGGCGGGAGCGCCGCGATGGGCAGGGCGAAGGCGCCGGGCGGCGCGATCACCTGCACCGGGAGCCCGTCCACCTCGCGGAAGGTGGTGCGCAGCGTCTCGTGCCGCCGCACCACCTCGCCCAGCGCGCGCTCCAGCGCCGCGGCGTCAAGCGGGCCGTGCACGTGGAAGGCGCGGAAGAGGTGGTACGCTTCGCTTCCGCCCTCCACCTGCTGCACCAGCCAGAGCCGCTCCTGCGCGAACGAGCACGCCGCGACCCGGTGCGGCGCGATCCCGCCGGGGGCGAGGGCGTCCGCTTCCTGGCCGGTTTCGGGTGCCCCCGCGGGCGCGGCCGGGCCACCGCGGGCCGTCCGCGTCGTCATCTGCAGCCCCCCTCCAGCGCCACGCCGCCCGGGGCGGCCAGGGGCTCCAGCGGCTCGTCGAAGCCGGCGAGGAGATCGTCGTCCGCGGCGATCGGGAGCGACGCGCAGGCGGCCAGCGCGAAGGCGGCCAGGGTGCGATGGTCGAAGAGCGAGACCAGCGGCACCTCGCGGCCCAGCAGGTCGCGGGTGCGCAGCACCACGCGCGTGGCCAGGAGCGAGTCGCCGCCCAGCTCGAAGAAGTCCTCGTGCGAGGCCACCCGCTCGCGGCCCAGCAGGTCCTGCCAGATCCGCGCGATCCCGCCCTCGGCGCCGGCGGCCGGCGCCGAGGGGCCCGCGTCGGCGGCGGGCGCCGGGCCGGCCGCGGGGAGCGACGCCCGGTCGAGCTTGCCGTTGGGGAGGAGCGGGAGCCGGTCGACGAAGGCGACGGTGGCCGGCACCATGTGCTCGGGGAGCTTCCCCCGCAGCCAGGCGCGCAGCTCGGCCGGCCCCGCCGCGTCCGGGGCGGCGGCGACCACGCAGGCGGCCAGCCGCGTCTCCCCGCCCGTCTCCGCGCGCGCCACCACGGCGCAGTCGCGCACGGCCGGGTGGGCGCGCAGCACCGCCTCGATCTCGCCCGGCTCGATGCGGAAGCCGCGGATCTTCACCTGTTCGTCCAGGCGGCCCAGGTACTCCAGCACGCCGTCCGCCCGCCACCGCGCGCGGTCGCCCGTGCGGTAGAGCCGCGCGCCGGGGCGCGGAGCGAACGGGTCGGGCCGGAAGCGGTCGGCGGTGAGCCCCGGCCGGTGCAGGTAGCCGCGCGCCACCCCGGCGCCCGCGATGCACAGCTCGCCGGGCACCCCGACTGGCTGGGGACGGAAGCGCTCGTCCAGCACGTAGACCCGCGTCCCGGCGATCGGGCGGCCGATGGGAACGGTGCCGCCCACCTCCGTGACGGCGTGCGTGGCCGACCAGACCGTCGTCTCGGTGGGCCCGTACAGGTTGACCAAGCGCCCCGGGAGGACGGCCCCGACCTGCGCGGCCAGGGAGGCCGGGAGCGCCTCGCCGCCCAGGAGGAGCCGGTCGAGCCCCGCCAGCGCCTCCGCGCCCGACTCGGCAATCATCATCGCCGCCAGCGAGGGCGTGCACTGCAGGTGCGTGACGCCGTCGCGGCGGATCCGCGCGGCGGGCGTCACCTCCTCCCGCCCCTCCCGCGCCTCGGGGTGCACGATCACGCGGAAGCCGCGGGCGAGCGTCCACAGCAGCTCGAGCACGTGGATGTCGAAGCTGATGCGCGTGACCGCCAGCCACGTCCCCGGCACGGTGCCGCCGACGCGCCCATCCATCCCGGCGAAGAAGGCGGCCCCGCTGGCGTGCGTCACCTGCACCCCCTTCGGCCGCCCGGTCGACCCGGAGGTGTAGATGACGTACGCCGCGTTCCCCGCGGAGACCGCGGCCGGCGGCGCGTCCGCGGGCTCTGCGGCGATGGCGTCCGCGTCCGCGTCCACCGACACGATCCGCGCACCGGCGGCCGGAAGGAGGCCGCGCAGCGACGCCTGCGTCACCAGCACGGCCGCGCCCGAATCCTCCAGCATGTATGCCAGGCGCTCCGCCGGGTACGCCGGGTCGAGGGGGAGGTACGCCGCCCCCGACTTCAGCACCGCCAGCATCGCCACCACCATCGCGGCCGAGCGCTCCAGGCAGATGCCGACGGTCGACTCCGGCGCCGCCCCCAAGCGCACCAGGTGGCGCGCCAGCCGGTTCGCCCGCCCCTCCAGCTCGCGGTAGGTGAGCGATTCGTCCTCGAACACCAGCGCGACGGCGCCCGGCGTCCGGGCCACCTGCGCCTCGACGAGCCAGTGGACGCACGCCTCCGGCGCGGCGGCGGCTTCCGTCCGGTTCCACTCCTCCAGCACCACGCGGCGCTCGTCCGCGCCCATCATCTCCACCCCCGAGAGGCGGCGGCCCGGCTCGCGCACCATCCCCGCCAGCAGGGTCTCGAAGTGGCGGACCATCCGCCGGACGGTGGCCGCTGCGAAGAGGTCGGTGTTGTACTCCCACACCAGCACCACCTCGTCCACCTCCGCCATCCCCTGCTCGCCACGGGGGATGGCGACCACCTGCAGGTCGAACTTGGCCGACCCGTTGTTCAGCGCCTCGTCGAACTCCAGGCGCACCGCGCCGAACGACAGGTCGGGCATCTGCGAGTTCTGGAAGGAGAACGCCACCTGGCAGACGGGGAGCGCGCCGGAGCTGCGCTCCGGGTGGATGCGCTTGACCACCTGCAGGAAGGGGACGTCCTGGTGCTCGAAGGCGCCCAGCGTGGTGTCGCGCACGCGCAGCAGCAGCTCGGCGGCGGTCGGGTCGCCGCCCAGGTCGGCGCGCAGCGCGACCGTGTTGACCACCATCCCGATCACCCCCTCCAGCGCCACCTGCCCGCGGTTTCCCAGCGCGCTCCCCACGGCGAAGTCGCGCTGCCCCGACCAGCGGCCCAGGAGCGCCTGGAACGCGGCCAAGAGGGTGACGAAGAAGGTCACCCCGTGCGCCCGACTGAACGCCCGCGCCTCCGCGACCCGCGCGGGGGGAAGCTGCACCCGCTCGGCCGCGCCGCGGTGGCGCAGGGCGGTGGGGCGCGGAAAGTCGGTCGGCAGCACCAGCGGGGGAAGCCCGGCGAGCGCCTCTTCCCACCAGCGGAGCTTCGCCTGCCCCACGTCGCTCTCCATCCACCTGCGCTGCCAGACGGCGAAGTCCGCGAACTGCACCGCGGGCTCGGCCAGGGGAGACGCGCGGCCCTCCGTGTACGCCAGGTAGATCTCGCGCAGCTCGCGGAAGAAGAGGGTGAACGACCACCCGTCGTGGACGAAGTGGTGCTCGACGACCAGGAGGAGGTGCTCCTCCGCCGAAAGGCGCAGCAGCGTCCAGCGGGCCAGCGGGAGCGCGGCGGTGTCGAAGGGCCGGTGGAACTCCGCGCGGACCGCGTCGTCCACGGCCGCCGCCCGCGCCGCCGCGCCGAGGCCGGCCAGGTCGCGCGCCGGGAGCTGCACGCGCCAGGGGGGGTGGATGCGCTGCGCCGGCTCGCCGTGCTCCGCGCCGAAGGTGGTGCGGAAGATCTCGTGGCGGCGCACCATCTCCGAGAGCGACCGCTCCAGCGCCGGCGCGTCGAGCGCCCCGGCGAGCCGGATGGTGGCCTGCGCGCTGTACGCCAGCGTCCCGGGGACGAGCTGCTCGAAGAACCACGCCTGCTCCTGCGAGAACGAGAGGGGGAGCGGGCCATCGCGGGGAACGCGCTCCAGCGCGGGCGCCGTGCGCACGGCGGGCGCGGCGCGCTCCGCCGCCTCCACCAGCGCCGCGACCTCCTCGACCGTCCCCGAGCGGAGGAGGACGTGCGGCGCGATCTCGACCCCGTACGCCTCGGCGATCCGCGCGATGACGCGCACGCCGCGCAGCGAGTGCCCCCCCAACTCCAGGAAGGGCGTGGCGACGCCTACCCGCTCCACCCCCAGCACCTCGGCCCAGATCGCCGCCACCGCCGCCTCCACCGCCGAGCGCGGCGCCACGTGGCGCTCCGCGTCCGGCGCGCGCGGCGGCACGGGGAGCGCGCCCCGGTCCACCTTCCCGCTGGCGGTGAGCGGGATGCTGTCCAGCGCGACGATTCTCCCGGGGACCATGTACCCGGGGAGCCGCGCCCCGAGCGCCTCGCGGAGCGCGTCCGCGGAGGGCGCCCCGCCCGCCCCGGCGACGTACGCCACCAGCGCCGCGTCCTCGCCCCGCCCGTGGACCACGACCGCGGCCGCCGCCACGCCGGGGAGCGCGAGGAGGGCGGCCTCGACCTCTCCCGGCTCGATCCGGAAGCCGCGCACCTTCACCTGCCGGTCGAGGCGGCCCAGGAACTCGATCTCGCCCCGCTCGTTGCGCCGCGCCCGGTCGCCCGTGCGGTACAGCCGCGCCCCGGCCGCCCCCGAGAACGGGTCGGGAACGAAGCGCTCCGCGGTGGCCGCGGGGCGGCCCAGGTAGCCGCGCGCCACGCCGTCGCCGCCCGCGCACAGCTCGCCCGCCGCGCCGGCCGCGACGGGGCGCATCGCCTCGTCCAGCAGGTAGGCGCGGGTGTTGGAGATGGGGTGCCCGATGGGGATCGCCGCGCCACTCCACCCTTGGGGGACGGTGTAGCAGCAGGTGAAGGTGGTGTTCTCGGTGGGGCCGTAGCCGTTGATCACCCGGCACGCGGGGAAGCGCGCCCGCACCGCCATCATTTCCGGCACGGGGACGACGTCGCCCCCGACCAGGAGATGGCGGACGCCGCGGAGGTCCTCCAGCCGCTCCTGCACCATCACCCGGAAGAGGCCGGCGGTCAGCCAGAGGGTGGTGACGCCGTGCTCGCGGATGGCGCGGCCGAGCGCCTCCAGTGTCGGCGGGCTCCCGCGCACCAGCACCAGCCGCCCGCCGTTCAGCAGCGCGCCCCACAGCTCGAAGGTCGAGGCGTCGAAGGAGATCGGCGCGCCCTGCAGGATCACCTCGCCGGGGCCGAGCTCCGCGTAGGTCGCGCCGCGGACCAGGCGGACCACGCCGCGGTGCTCCACGCCCACGCCCTTCGGCGTGCCCGTGCTCCCGGAGGTGTACATCACGTACGCCAGGGCGCCGGGTCCCACCCGGATGCCGGGCCCGTCCGCGCTCCCCGCGTCGGCCTCGTCCAGAAGCCGGGCGACGTTCACCGCCGCGACGCCGGGGTGCGGCGGAACCGCCCCGCGCGTCGCGTCGTCGGCGAGGAGCACCGCCACGCCCGAGTCGGCCAGGACGAAGGCCAGGCGCTCGGGCGGGTCGCCGGGGTCCAGCGGGACGTACGCGCCGCCGGCCTTCAGCACCGCCAGGATGGCGGCCACCATCTCCAGGCTCCGCTCCAGGCAGATCCCCACCCGCACCTCGGGCCCCACGCCCAAGCGCACCAGGCGGCGCGCGATCCGGCCGGCGAGCGCGTCCAGCTCGTGGTAGGTGAGCGAGGCATCGCCCAGGACCACGGCCATCGCGTGCGGGGTGGCGGCCGCCTGCTCCTCGAAGAGCTGGTGGATGCACCGGTCCGCCGGATACGCCGCGTCGGTCCGGTTCCACGCCTCCACCTCGCTCCGGGCCGGCGGCGCCGGCTCGGCGCCGGCGCCGTGGGTACGGGGCGCGCTCGGGGTCTCCCGGGTGGTCGGCATCGGGCTACAGGCCCGCTTCCGCCATCGACCTGCGGAGGCTGAGCGGCCGCATGTCGGTCCACACCTCCTCGATGTGCGCCAGGCACGCGTCCCTGCTCCCCGTCGTCCCCGCGTCCGTCCACCCGGCCGGGACCTCCCGGTCGGCGGGCC
>DASQLJ010000597.1:0-16074 GCA_035630095.1 Longimicrobium sp. | reverse complement strand
AACAACTACGAAAAGCCTCGCAAACTGCGCGAGGCTCCATGGTTGGCGACGGCATCGGCGCGGTTCTCCGAAGGTTGCGGCAAACCGTTGCAGCGCATCGACATTGCGGCTCTACCCTGCTGATTTCGGTTGATCCGGATCTTACCGCGTGCCCGCTGCCTCCGTCGCGGAGGCGGAGCGGCGGGGGAGCGGGAGGGGGCGCCAGCCTCGGGGGGCGAGGAGATAGCCCAGCAGCCCGCCGAACAGCGCGTTGCTCGCCACCGTCCCCGCCAGCTCGCCCGACGAGATGCCGCCCCGCGCGTGGTCGATGCCGCCGAAGACGCCCGTGATCGCCGTCGCCAAGCCGGCGCCGATCAGCGCGCCGCGTTCGCGGTTCCTCCCGGAGCGAACCTCCAGCGACGCCAGATCGGCGATGGCGTAGCTCGCCTGCGTACCGTCCGGCGCGCCGCGCGGCCACACGACGATGGTGGTGCCGTTGCCGTCCGGGCGGAGGTAGGTGGCCACCACGCGCACCTCGGGCTCCGCGGCGGTGGTGAGGCGCACGGGGGCGCCGGGGTCCAGGTCCACGCGGAACTGCGCGGCGGCGGGTGCGGCGCGGAGCAGGCCGGCCGCGGCGAACACGATGGCGAGACGAACGATGCGCGGCATCGGCTCAGCTCCCCGGGCGCGGCAGGCGCACCGGCGTCCACCGCTCGGGGGCGGCGAGGGCGCCGACGCCCGCACCCACCGGCGTCCCCACGATCACCCCCGCGACGAAGCCGACCACCGACTCCAGGCCGGCGTGGTCGCCTTGCGCCGCGGCCCGGGCGCCGATCACGCCGCCGGCCAGCATCCCCACGACCGCCCCCTGCAGCGCCCAGCGCCATCGCGCGCGCCCCACGCTGATCGACATCTCCCGCACCTCGCGCGAGTCGATCTGCAGGCGGGCGCCGCCGCCGCGGGCCAGCAGCAGCGAGTCGGCGGTGAGGCCGGCGATGTGCCCCACCAGCGGGTTCTCGGCGATCGCGGGCACGCTCAGGCGCACCCGCGAGCCCGGCCCCACGCCCAGCCCGCGGAGGTCCGCCGGTGGCGACGCGTCCTGCGCCGCGCCGGGCACGTGGGCGAACGCAAGGAGGATCAGGGTGCACAAGAGAGTTCGCTTCAAAGCGCTTCGATTCGTCGGGGGATTGGATGCGGTACGGTGGCGGGAAGTCGACGACGCGCTGACATCGACGCGGGCGCGGATCGACGGCTGTGCGTGGTCCTACCCGTCGGCGGCGGAGGCTTGGCTCAGGAGCGGCAGGCGGATGATGAAGGTGGAGCCGGCGCCGACATCGCTCTCCAGCTCCAGCGCGCCGCCCATCTGCTGCACCAGGCCGTGCGAGATCGCCAGGCCCAGGCCCACGCCGGCCGCGTGCGCCGTGCCCTCGCTGCGGTAGTACGGCTCGAAGATCGCCGCCTGCTCGGCCTCGGCGACGCCGGGGCCGGTGTCGGAGACGCGGATCTCGCCCCACGCCTCGTCGGCGGCGACGCGCTCGGTGGTGGCCAGGGTGATGGTGCCGTCCTCGGGCGTGAACTTCACCGCGTTGCCGACCAGGTTCACCAGCACCTGCCGCACCCGGTCGTGGTCGGCCGTCACCACCACGTCGGCCAGGCCGGCCAGGTCGAGCTTCTGCAGCTTCGCGTCGGCGGCGGGGACCAGCATCTCGGCCGCCTCGCGCGCCACGTGGTCCAGGTGCACCGGCTCGGTGCTCACGCGCACCACGCCGGCGTTCAGCCGCGCCATGTCCATCACGTTGTCGAGCAGCGACAGCAGGTGCCGGCCGCTCATGCGCACGCGGCCCAGCGTCTCGCGCTGCCGGTCGTTCACCGGGCCGTAGATCTCTTCCTCCAGCAGCGCGCAGTAGCCGTCGATGGCGCCCAGCGGGGTGCGGATGTCGTGCGCCAGCGTGGAGAGCGCGCGGTCCTTGGCGGTGGTGGCGCCCTCGAAGGCGCGCAGGCGGTCCTCCAGCTCCACGCGCACCTCGCCGCCCAGCCGCGCGTTCTCCAGCGCCACCGCCGCTTGGTCGGCCAGGGCGGAGAGGAGCGACTCGTCGGCCGCGGTCGACGGCTGGCGCATGGCCACGGCCACCAGCCCGGTCACCGCCCCGCCCACCACCAGCGGCACCGCGATGAAGCAGTCGTCGGGCACCTCCAGCAGCCCCTGCAGCCGCCCGATCACCTCGTCCGAGAGCGGCGCGCGGAAGCGGGCGACCCGCGCCTCGTCGATCCCGTGGGCGGCGCGCACGTGCAGCAGCCCCTCGGCGTCCGGCAGCATCAGCACCGCGGCGGCGGCGCCCAGCAGCTCGGCGCCGCGCTCCACGGTGAGCCGCGTGACCTGCTCCAGCGAGGTGGTGTAGGTCAGCGCGCGGCTGATCTCCGTCAACCGGCGCAGCTGCGCGAAGGCGGGGTCCACCGCCGGGTCCAGCGCGTCGAAGGAGGGCGCCGCGCTCATTCGAGGACGCAGAGGCCCGCGGCGCTGATCTCCACCTCGCGCACCCGCGTGTCGTGCGCGCTGCCGCGCGTCTTCAGCACGCGCAGCATGCGGCGCGTGCGCTCCTGCCCCTCCACCGTCAGCAGCAGCACGTTGTCGGAGAGGTAGCTCATCGGGTTCTGCATCCCCAGGCCGTTCCCCGAGATGGTGTTCCCCGACGTCTCGAAGTTCAGCACGCTGGTGATGGTGCTCACGGCGAAGTGCTGCACCAGGGCGTAGAGGTAGTCGTGCAGCCGCTGCGGGTCGGTGGCGGCGCTGGCCAGGTCGCCCAGCGCGTCGATCACCAGCCGCCGCACGCCGCGCTGCTGGATGCGGCGGAACATGTCCACGATGATGCTGTCGATCTGCAGCTCCACCGGCGAGGCGTAGACCAGGTCCAGCCCCTGCGCCTGCGCCTGCTCCAGGTCCACCCCCAGCCCGCGGATGGTGCGCATGAGCTGGGTGGGGTTCTCCTGGAAGTTCATGTACAGGCTGGGCTCGCCCTGGCGCGCCCCCTCCAGCGCGAACTGCAGCCCGATCGTGGTCTTCCCCGCCCCCGACGGTCCCGCCAGCAGCGTGGTGGTGCCGCGCCAGAGCCCGCCGTCCAGCATCTCGTCCAGCCCGGCCACGCCGGTGGAGATGCGCTCCGAGGCGGGCTCGTACCCCTCCGGCATCCGCGGGCTCACCAGCCGGGGGTAGATGTCGAGCCCCGAGTCGGTGATGCGGAAGGCGTGCGCCCCCTCGAGGTAGCGGCTGCCGCGCAGCTTGTAGACGCGAAAGTAGCGCTCGTCGCGGTTGCCCAGCCGGCGCCGCGACAGCTCCACGATCCCGTCGGCCACGGCGAACTCGGGGTAGAGGAGGATGTCCTCCTCGGTGTACTCGCCCAGCAGGAACGCGGTGGTGCCGTAGGCGGTGAGCAGCGCGGTCATCTCGTAGACCATGCGCCGGCGCTCGGCCACCGAGGGCGCCAGGTCGTGCACCGCCTTGAAGCTGTCGATCACGATGATCTTGGGCGACAGCGTGCGGATGGCGTCGCGCAGCAGCGGGATCAGCGCGGGGGCGCCCTTCTCGGCGAGCTGCGGGCCCACGTCCTCGTAGATCACCTGCGTCCCCAGCTTCATCTCGTCGAAGAAGCGGAACCCCTGGAGGTAGCGGACCACCTTGGCCAGCGGCTCGGAGAGCGTGGTGAAGTAGAGGATCGGCCGGTCGTCGCCGGCGTTGTGGAAGATGAGCTGCTCGGCGAAGATCGTCTTCCCCGAGCCGGGGTGCCCCATGATGATGTTGATGGAGTTCTCGGGGAAGCCGCCGCCCAGGATGTAGTCGGCCTCGGCGTTGCCCACGCTCATCCGCTCGACCGTGTCTTCGGGGGCGTCCTTGAACGTGGCGCGGCGGTCCGGAATCACTGCGTGGTCCATTGCTCCTCCAGTGCCTCTGTGGGCTGCGCCGCGACCAGCTCGTGCACCGCAGCCATGAAGACCGATTCCACGAGAGGCTTGCGCAGGAACGCGCTGGCTCCCGCCTCGCCGGCGCGCGCCGCCGCCGCGAGGATGCTGAATACGATGACGGGCACGTCGCGGGTGAGCGGGTCCTCCCGGAGCCGGCGGCAGAGCGCCAGCCCGTCCAGCTTCGGCACCAGGATCTCGGTGACCACCAGCGCGGGCCGCAGGGCCCGGGCGCGCTCGAGCGCGGCTTCCCCGTCGTCGGCGAACTCGACGGCGAAGCCCGCGTTTTCCAGGAAGTATCGTTGAAGCTCGCGGACCGTGCGGTCGCGCTCGGCGACCAGGATCACGCATGTGCCAGGATGCTCTCCGTGCATCCCACCTCTTCCGGGCGGAGCCGTCCCCAACCTGCGGTCGGGAGTGGATGAAGGACGCGGCGGGGAGGGCGTGAATTCCCGGACGGCATCTCGATGCAAGCGGCGAGCCCCTGCCCGGGCGCGGTCACGGGGGCCGGCCGCGCCTCCATGCGCCGCGCACCCGCCCACGACGGATTCGGACCGATACGATCCTCCGCGGTGATGCGCCTCTCCGCCCTTCGATGGGAGACGGGCCACGCGGTTGACGGCTGCTTATTGACCAAACGGTAAATAAAAGCTATCCTGTATCGTACAAATGGTCAATAACCCATGGGGACCCTTCGCCGCTCCGGTCGACGAACCGCGGAGCGAGGCAGCGAAAGCGCCGGCGCGGAAGGCTTCTCTTCTCAACCACTCGGCCATTCATGATCTCAGTTGCCCTGATCGAAGACAACCGGCTGGTCCGCGAGGGGCTGACGGCGATGCTCGACCGCACGGCCGACTTCAGCGTGGTGGCGGCCGCGTCGAGCGGCGAGCCGGCGCGGCTGAAGGACGCGCGCCCCGAGGTGATCCTGCTGGACGTGGGGCTGTGGGACGACGACAGCCTGCGCCTGGCGGCCACGCTGCGGCAGGAGTACCCGCAGGCGCGGGTGATCATCATGGACCTGCTCCCGGTGCACGAGGACATCATCGACTTCGTGAACGCGGGCGTGTCGGGGTTCATCATGAAGGACGCGACCTTCGAGGACCTGGTCAGCACCATCCGCTCGGTGGCCGACGGCGCCCACGTGCTGCCGCCGCAGATGACCTCCACCCTCTTCTCGCAGATCGCGCGCGAGGCGGTGGGGCGCGGCCGCGCGGTGGCGCTGGAGGCGGTGCGCATGACGCCCCGCGAGCGCGAGGTGGTCGAGCTCATCTCCGAGGGGCTCAGCAACAAGGAGATCGCCTCGCGCCTGGGCGTGGCCACCCACACGGTGAAGAGCCACGTGCGCAACGTGATGGAGAAGCTGGCGCTGCACACGCGGCTGCAGATCGCCGCCTACGCCCACAAGGGCACCGGCACCTGATCGCGTGACCGAATCACCCGGTTTCGACCAAAGGCGGCAGGGCCGGCAGAGAAACACATCTGCCGGCCCTGCTGGCTTTTCCAAGCCTATTCGAGTGGGAAAGTCCCGGCACCGGCGGCTGAAGCCGCAGCAACAACTACGAAAAGCCTCGCAAACTGCGCGAGGCTTCTCCGGGTCGATGGCAAGCATCGTGGCGATGTGCGCGAGCTCCTCGCTCCGCTTCTCCATCTCCGGAAGCGACGCGGGGCCGGAATCTCTTCCGGCCCCGCGTCCTGCGTGCGCGATCAGCTGCCGAAACCGGTGCTAGGGGAGCTCGATCGCCGGCGGAACCACGACCCGCCGCAGCTGCACCCGGCGGTTCTCCCCCCGTCCCTCGACCGTGGCGTTCGTGTTCACCGGCCGGTCCTCGCCGTACCCTTCGGCCGCCAGGATGCCGGCGTCCACGCCCTTGCCCACCAGGTAGTTCACCACCGCCTGTGCCCGCGCCCGCGAGAGCACCCGGTTGTCCTCGGCCGTGCCGACGAAATCGGTGTGGCCCTCCACCACCCAGCGCGAGCCGGGAGTCGCCTTGATCGCATTCGCGACCGAGTCGAGAACTTCCAGGCCCTGCGGGAGCAACACGGCCTCGTTGGTGCGGAAATGCACGGGAAGGACGCCGTCGTGCACTCGCACCGTGTCGCGAACGGGGACGTTAACGTACACGGTCTCCGGGGGCGGCGGCGGCGGGCACGGGCAAGGCGGACTGGGGCGGCGGCCGCCCACGAAGTACGAGAAGCCGAACTGCGCCATCGGGGTGTAGGTGGTGTGCGTGCTCATCGGCACCTCGTCGTAGCCGGCGAACTGCACGCGGCCCTCCAGGCGCAGGGCGACGGCGTCGCTCACCATCTGCCGGATCCCCACCCCCGCGTGCGCGCCCCAGGTGGAGTGCGTGACGCGGTCGTTGCCGCCGCTGATGCGCGTGAGCTCGGTGCCGATCAGCACGAAGGGGCTGGTGCGGGCGTTCAGGTTGGCGGTGTAGGTGAGCGCCGCGGTGGGGTTCAGGTAGGTGAGCCCCGACGCGCGCGCCCCGCCCATGCTGGCGCTGACGCCGAAGTGCCGGTTGATGTTGTAGCCCACGCGCGCCACCACGGTGGGGGTCACGCTCTGCGGCGAGGAAGAGTCGGAGAACCGGCTCTCGGGCGCGCCGCTGCCCAGGAAATCGCGCAGGTTGGAATCCACGAACAGCGCCCCGCCGCCCAGGCTCAGCTCCCAGCTCCCCTCGCGGTCGGGCCCGCCGCGGTCCCACCCCTGCTGCGCCCCGGCCATCTGCTGCGCCCCGGCCGCCGACGGCAGGCACACGGCCAGCGCCAGGGCGGCCCTCACGATTCGATTATCCACGGTCGCTCTCTTTCATCGGTATGAGGGACGGCCGCCGGCGGGGCGCGGAGCGGCGGCCGGCCGGGCCGCCGCTCGCTCCACCCGCCGGCCGCCGGGCTACGGAAGGTTGATCACCGCGCCGGTGCCCAGCGAAACCCCGCCGTTGCGGGCCAGCGCCCGGCCCAGCAGCGTCACGTTGTCGTTCAGCGTGATGCTGGTGAAGGCGATGATGTTGCCCTGCCAGGCGCTCCCCGTGCCCAGCGTGGCCGAGCTGCCCACCCACCAGTACACGTTCTTCGCCTGCGCGCCGCCGGTCATCACCACCGAGCCGGCGGTGGTGAGCGACGAGGGGGCGCGGATCACGAAGATCGCGTTGGACGGGCCGTTGAGCGTCACCACGCCGGTCACGCCGACCGACGAGTTGGAGCAGTAGACGCCCGGCGACAGCACGGTCCCGCCCAGGTCGGTGGTGATGGTGGTGCCGCACGGCATCGCCTGCAGGGCCAGGTAGGCCACGGTCAGGTCTTCCTGGGCGTCCTGCGCGAACGCGTCGCCCTGGTGCCGCTGGCCGTTGATGGTGCAGGGCGGGAAGCCGGTGATGGCGATCCCCGGCCACACGCTCACGTCGGCGTTGATGATGCCCGGCGCCGAGGCGCAGGTGATCGCCGTGCCGGCCAGGATCCCGTGCGTGGCCGCCGAACCCAGCGAGACGCCGCCCGGGGCCGGCGCGCTCACGATCACGGTGGCGTCGCCGAAGTGGGTGCCGCTGGTGGCGCGCACCGTGTTGTTGTAGGTGCCGCCGGCCCCGCCGGCGGTGAACAGCCCGCTGCCGGCGTTGATGGTGCCGCCGCCGTTCACCACCGTCCACGCCAGCCCGGGCGTGGGAACCACGTTGCCGTTCGCGTCCCGGCCCACGGCGGTGAACTGCCGGTTGGCGCCCGGCGCCACGGTGGTCGGGTCGGGGGTGACGGTGATGGTCGCCAGCGCACCCGCGGTCACGGTCACCGTGGCGTCGCCGAAGACGGCGCCGCTGGTGGCGCGCACCGTGTTGTTGTAGGTGCCGGCCGTCCCGCCGGCGGTGAACAGCCCCGAGCCGGCGTTGATGGTGCCGCCGCCCGCCACGACCGTCCACGTCAGCCCCGGCGTGGCGACCACGTTGCCGTTGGCGTCGCGGCCCACGGCGGTGAACTGCCGGGTCGCGCCCGCGCCCACGCTGGTGGGGTCGGGGGTGACGGTGATGCTGGAGAGCGGCCCCGCGGTGACGGTCACCGTCGCGTCGCCGAAGACGCCGCCGCTGGTGGCGCGCACCGTGTTGGCGAAGGTGCCCGCGGTGCCGCCCGCGTCGAACAGCCCGGCGCCGTCGATGGTGCCGCCGCCGTTCACGACCGTCCAGGCCAGCCCCGGCGTGGCCACCACGTTGCCGTTGGCGTCGCGCCCCACGGCGGTGAACTGCCGGCTCGCGCCCGCGGCCACGCTGGTGGGGTCGGGGGTGACGGTGATGGTGGCCAGCGCGCCCGCGGTCACGGTGACCGTGGCGAAGCCCGCCACGCTCCCGGCGCCGCACGACGGCGTGCTGCACGCGCGCACGGTGGCGGGGTAGGTGCCGGCCACCGCGCCCGCGGTGAACAGCCCGGTGTCGTCGATCATGCCGCCGCCCGCCTGCACGCTCCAGCTCGCCGCGAAGGCGACCACGTTGCCGAACGCGTCCCTCCCCGTGGCCGTGAACTGCTGCGTGGCGCCGATACCCATCACCCCCGGGTTGGGCGTGACCGTGACCGTCGCCAGCGGCGCGGGCGTCACCGCGACCGACGCCCTGCCGGACAGGCTGCCCACGCTGGCGACGACGGTGCTGGGATACGACCCCGCCACGCTGCCGGCGGTGAACAGGCCGGTGGCGCCGATGCTTCCGCCGCCCGCCGCCACCGACCAGTTGGGCGCCGTGGCGAGCACGTTCCCCGCGGCGTCCTTCACCACCGCCGTGAACTGCTGCGTGGCGCCGGGCGCCAGCGTCACGGCCGCCGGGGTCACGGTGATGGTCGCCGGCGCGCCCGAGACCACGGTGAGCGTCGCCGAGCCCGAGATGCTCCCCACGTTCGCGGTGACGGTGTTGGCGAAGGTCCCCGTCGCCACGCCCGCCGTGACCACGCCCGAGGCGCTGATGGTTCCGCCGCTGGCCGCCATCGACCAGGTGGGGTCGATCCCCACCACGTTGCCGTCGGCGTCCCTGCCCGTGGCCGTGAACTGCCGCGCGGTGCCCACCGCCATGGTGTCGGGGTTGCGCGTGACCGTGATCGTGGCCACCACGCCGTGATCGGTGGGGCTGTGCTCGCACGCCAGGGGGAATACGGCGACCAGTGCCGCGCCGAGCAGCCAGGCGAGGGACCGGGGCACTGCTCGAGCGTGCATGGGGTGACTCCGTGTTGGATGGAACATGACTGCTTTCGGAACAGCCGGGATGGCGCTGCTGCGGAACGTTAGGATTACGTGAAAAGATGCGCTCCGCGTACGCGCCACACCATCGCACGTAAGGGTGGACCGGAGGCGTAACTCGTTAGTGTGATTGATGATGACGGAGTCATCCGATCGAGCTAGTTCGATCGGGTGATATCACACATCCGGCCTGATCTGTTGTCGATTCAGACTCTCCTGGTGGTCACACAGAGGCACGGAGACACCGGAGAAAAGCACGGAGTGTCTCTGTGTCTCCGTGTGACTTCCAGCGATCCTGGGTGCAATCACGAATCATGGATTCGACAGGAGTGGCGACCGAGTGGAATGGACATTCCGCTTTCGCCCATCGGTGCCGAGGACGGTTCCGATCGCCCGGCCGCGCTGCCGTCGCCCCCGGAGAAATTCGCCTCACGTTGCTGGACGTGGAGATTGGAACGAACGCCGGACCGCAATCGGGGAGAGGCACCCTCAGGCGCCAAGCGAGGCGTGGCCAGGCGTCGGGGCACGACTCTGGCTCCCGGATCCGCGTTCATCGCGCTGGGGCCGACGGTCGATTCGAACGGATGGAAGACGAGACGGTGGGGAAGACTGCGGAGCGGGCCCCGGGTGACACCGGGGAGGATTCAGGTGGGAGAGCGCGCACCGATTTCGTCCGCGTGCGGGGCGCGCGGGAGCACAACCTGAAGAACGTGGACGTGGACATCCCCCGCGACGCGCTGGTGGTGTTCACCGGGGTGTCGGGGTCGGGGAAGTCGTCGCTCGCCTTCGGCACCCTCTACGCCGAGGCGCAGCGGCGCTACCTGGAGTCGGTGTCGCCGTACGCGCGGCGCCTCTTCCACCAGCTCGGCGTCCCCGAGGTCGACTCCATCGACGGCCTGCCGCCCGCGGTGGCGCTCCAGCAGCAGCGCGGCTCGCCCACCACCCGCTCGTCCGTCGGCAGCGTCACCACGCTGTCCAACCTGCTGCGCATGCTGTACTCGCGCGCCGGCGACTATCCGCCGGGTCAGCCGCTGCTCTACGCCGAGTCGTTCTCGCCCAACACGCCGGAGGGCGCCTGCCCCCGCTGCCACGGGCTTGGGCGCGTGTACGAGGTGACCGAGGCGTCGATGGTGCCCGACCCCTCGCTCACCATCCGCGAGCGCGCGATCGCGGCGTGGCCGCAGGCGTGGGGCGGGCAGAACCAGCGCGACATCCTGGTGACGCTGGGCTACGACGTGGACCGCCCCTGGCGCGAGCTGCCCCGGGAGGAGCGCGACTGGATCCTCTTCACCGACGAGCAGCCCGTGGTCCCCGTCCATCCCGGCCTGACGCCGGCGGAGACGCGGCGCGCGCTGAAGCGCGGCGACGAGCCCAACTACATGGGCACCTTCACCAGCGCCCGCCGGCACGTGCTGCACACCTTCGCCACCACGCAGAGCGCGGCGATGAAGGCGCGCGCCGCGCAGTACATGCTAGGCACCGAATGCCCGCTCTGCCACGGCCGGCGCCTGCGCGCCGAGTCGCTCTCCGTCACCTTCGCCGGGCTCGACATCGCCAGCCTCTCGCGGCTGCCGCTGGCCCGCGTCGCCGCGCTCCTGCGCCCGTGGTCGGCGGGGACCGCGAAGGGACGGGGGAAGGCGGACGCGGAGCACCCCGAAAAGGCGCTGGTGGCGCGGCGGATCGCGGAGGGCCTGTGCGCCCGGCTGGAGGTGCTGCTCGACCTGGGGCTGGGCTACCTGTCGCTGGAGCGCAGCACGCCCACCCTGTCGCCGGGCGAGCTGCAGCGGCTGCGGCTGGCCACGCAGGTGCACTCCAACCTCTTCGGCGTGGTCTACGTGCTCGACGAGCCCTCCGCCGGGCTGCACCCGGCCGACACGGTGGCGCTGCTGCGCGCGCTGGAGGGGCTGAAGGCCGCGGGGAACTCGCTCTTCGTCGTGGAGCACGAGCTGGACGTGATCCGCCACGCCGACTGGATCGTGGACGTGGGCCCCGCCGCCGGCGAGGGCGGCGGCCAGGTGCTGTACAGCGGCCCGCCCGCGGGGCTGGCGGAGGTGGAGCAATCGCAGACGCGGCGCCACCTCTTCGGCCCGCAGAATCTTCCCGGGCGGACGCCGCGCGCGCCGGCGGGGTGGCTGCGGCTGGAGGGCGTCACCCGCAACAACCTGCACGAGCTGAGCGCCGAGTTCCCGCTGGGCGTCTTCACCACCGTCACCGGCGTGTCGGGCTCGGGAAAGTCGAGCCTGGTGAGCCAGGTGCTGGTGGAGCTGGTGGCCGAACACCTCGGCCACGAGGTGCCGGCGGCGGACGAGGAGGGCGGAGGGCTCGAGGCGGCCCCGGCCGTGACGCTGGGCGGGCGGATCGCGGAGGGGATGGAGGGGATCCACCGGCTGGTGCGGGTGGACCAGAAGCCGATCGGGCGCACGCCGCGGTCGAACCTCGCGACCTACACGGGGCTGTTCGACCACGTGCGCAAGCTCTTCGCCGCCACGCCGGCCGCGAAGAAGCGGCGCTACGACGCGGGCCGCTTCTCGTTCAACGTGGCGAAGGGGCGCTGCGAGACGTGCGAGGGGGAGGGCTCGGTGATGGTGGAGCTGCTCTTCCTCCCCAGCGTCTACGCCCCCTGCCCCACCTGCCACGGCGCCCGCTACAACGCGAAGACGCTGGAGATCGAGGTCCGCGGCCGCAACATCGCCCAGGTGCTGGGGATGACGGTGGACGCGGCGTGGGCGTTCTTCGCCGACGACGCGCCGGTGTGCCGCTCGCTGCACGTGCTGCGCGAGGTGGGCCTCGGCTACCTGCGCCTGGGCCAGCCCGCGACGGAGCTGTCGGGGGGCGAGGCGCAGCGGATCAAGCTGGCCACCGAGCTGCAGCGCCCGCAGCGCGGCCACTCGCTCTACATCCTCGACGAGCCCACCACCGGCCTCCACCCGGCGGACGTGGAGAAGCTGGTGGCGCAGCTCGACGGGCTGGTGGACGCCGGCAACACCGTGATCGTGGTGGAGCACGACATGCGCGTGGTGGCCGGCAGCGACTGGGTGATCGACATCGGCCCCGGCGCCGGCGACGAGGGCGGCCGCGTGGTCGCCGCCGGCCCGCCCGCGAAGGTGGCGCGGGCGAAGGCGAGCCGGACGGCCCCGTACCTCGCGGAGTTCCTGGGGTGACGGAGGAGTGAGATCCGCGCCCGCGGCTTCAGGGCGGGTGGCGGCGCTGACGGCTGCGGCGAGCGGGCCTTCCCTGGCGTGCGGGAGCGGATCGCGCGGCGAGCTCGCTGGATTCGGGCGGGTGGACGCCGCATCTTTGCAGCACCGGCCCGCATCCGTCTCCACCCGATCCACGGCTCATCGTGCTCGGCTTTCTGAAGAAGCGCCGCCGCGAGCGCATTCGCGCCCAGCCCTTTCCGCCGGAGTGGCTGGCGATCATCGAGCGCAACGTGCCGATGTACGCCCGCCTTTCGGAGCCCGACCGGCACGAGCTCCGCTCCCGCGTGCTGGTGTTCATCGCCGAAAAGAGCTTCGAGGGCGCGGGCGGGCTGGAGATGACGGACGAGGTGCGCGTCACCATCGCCGCCCAGGCGTGCGTTCTTCTGCTGCGCCTGGACGATGACGACTACTATCCCCGGCTCAGGTCGATCGTCGTGTATCCGGCCGCGTACACGGTGCCGCGGGACGAGAGGGACGGGTCGGTCGTGCGGGAGGACGACGCGGTGCACCTGGGGGAGTCGTGGGGGCACGGGGCCGTGGTGCTGTCGTGGAACAGCGCCCGCCACGGCGCCGCCGACCCGCGCGACGGGAAGAACGTGATCCTGCACGAGTTCGCCCACCAGCTCGACCAGGAAGACGGCGCCGCCGACGGCACGCCGGAGCTGGACCGCCTGGCGCT
This sequence comes from Longimicrobium sp., assembly GCA_035630095.1. Taxonomy (GTDB): domain Bacteria; phylum Gemmatimonadota; class Gemmatimonadetes; order Longimicrobiales; family Longimicrobiaceae; genus Longimicrobium. The sequence goes on along the minus strand of DASQLJ010000597.1, from coordinate 3,056 downwards.
GTACGCGCCGTGGGCGAGGGTGCTGAGCGAGCACTACCTGGCGTTGCGCGCGGCGGCGCGCACCGGCCGCAAGACGCTGCTGGACCAGTACGGCGCCACCAGCGAGGCCGAGTTCTTCGCCGTCGCCAGCGAGTGCTTCTTCGAGCGCCCGGTGCAGCTTCGCGCGCGCCACCCCGAGCTGTACGAGGAGCTTTCATCCTACTATGGGCAGGATCCGGCGGGGGAGATCCCGCCGGGATGACGGCTCCTGACGTGAATGCCCGGCGGCGGGCGATGGCCGTCGATGGCCGAGGATTCTCGCCCGGGAACGGCGCACACGCGCGTCCACTTGTGTGAGCGGCCAGGTGGCACGGACAGGCGTGCGCAACGCTGGCGCCTTCGGTGCTCACGCTCGACACCGCCTCGGATTTCGGCTATATTTCGGCTGAATTCCAGTGCTATCCGCGTTCCCCAGAGCATGCACAGCGCACTCGACGTCGCAGCCTGGTTCTTGAACGAGGTCGACCGCAGGGCTGGCGACTCGATCACGAACCTCAAGCTCCAGAAGCTGGTCTACTACGCCCAGGCATGGACGATGGCGATGCTCGGCCGGCCGCTGTTCACGGAAGCAGTCGAAGCGTGGGCCCACGGCCCCGTGGTGGACGTGGTCTACCAGGAATACAAGGGGCACGGATACAACGGCCTGCCCCGCTCCCGGAAGAAGCCCCGCTTCGCGCCCGAAGAGCGCATCGTGCTGGAGGACGTGCTCGCGGCCTATGGCGAGCACTCCGCGACGTTCCTGGAGGCGTTGACGCACAGCGAGGCTCCCTGGCGGACGGCCTGGGGTGACAGGCCGTCCACCAGCCGGAGCCGGCGGGAGATACCGCTCTCGCTGATGGGGGAGTTCTACCTGCGGCAGTACGACGATCGGGAGAACCAGGACGTGAGAGTCGACCTCAAGCAGATGCGACCGGAGCTGCTGGCGCCGGGGATCGTTCCCCTCCCGCCCCTACCGGAGGACCACTTTCCCGCCGACCACGACGACTACATGCGCGCGGTGGCCCGCGATCTCGCGGCACGTCCTTGCCGCCGGCGGAGAGACGAGCCCGCCCCCGCATGAGCGAGATCGGGGACGTCCACAACCTCCCCGCCGAGGAGAGACCGGACGCGGACATCAAGCTGGAGCGGCCCTGGCTGCTTCTGCATACGCCCAGAACGGAGACTCCGAGCTGGGCGTTCGCTTACGGCGGCACGCAAGCGACGGAGGCCAGACTCGACGCGGTGCCCCTCTCGCTCGCCTGGACGCGCGCGAGCACCCGGCGCCTGGAGCGGTCCACCTTCTACCCGGCACGCCTGCGTACGCCGGTGGCCGGCGACACCGGCACCCGCGTGGGCCAGACGGCGGGCGCCGAGTCGCGCATCCGGTTGGCGTTCCGGGACGCCCTGGGAATCGGGGCGGGGCCCGGGCGGCGAGTCGCACCCGACCAGCCCGAGCGTGGCCGCGTGGTCCGGCTCACGCGCGCGGTCGAGTCGGACACCGACGGCGCCCGGTTCGCGGTCCTGGTGACCCCCGATGCGTATGCGCGTGTCCGCCGGTACCAGCAGCTCGTCCCCATCTACGACCTGGCCGAGGTGGAGCCCCAGGACGGGAAGGTCGAGTCGGACGCGCCGTGGGTGCGCTCACTTCCCGGGACCATGGAGACGGCGACCCTCGCGGTGCCCGGCCTGTTCACCGGCTCGGAGCACCGCTGCCCGTTCACCCCCGGCCAGATCGCGGCGCTCACCGAAGTCAGGGTCGACACGGGCACGCTCCGTCGCATCGACGAGGCGCTCGTCGCCCACTTCCGTCTCTGACGCCAGGCTCGCCTGACCACTGCGGGCAGCCAGAGCGACCGGCATGAAAAGACCCTGCATCGCAAGCCGATGCAGGGTCTCTGACGTCATACGGATCCCACGAGCTCCGTTCCGCGAGCGGATTGCGTGAGGGATTCGCGCCCGGAGGGCCGAGACGCCGGCGCGCCCGCGTCGGCGTTTCGGGAATGAGCCCGGACCATGGCGCGCCGGCGGCTCGGCGCCGTTGGCAACGGCGGTATCGTTGCCTACGGCGCGCGAAGCCCGGCCCGGAGCGCAGCGGAGGGACACGCCCGCACCGGGCAGTTCCGTTCCGGGCCCCGGCACCGACTTCTCGCGCTCCGTATCACCCCCGGCGCGGGAGGTGGACGGTGAAGGTGGTGCCGTCCTCCTCGGACGAGGCGACGTCGATGCGGCCGTTGTGGGCGTTGACGATGCGGTCGGCGATGTAGAGGCCCAGGCCCAGGTTGCCGGAGGGCCCGCCGGCGGCGGCCTGGTGCGCGTCGTCGCGGGGCTTCATCGGGTTGAAGATCCCGTTGAGCTCCCCCGACGGGATCACCGGGCCGCGATTGTGGACGGAGATGGCGACCTCGTGTTCGTCGCCCTGCGTCTCCACCGTCACCACGGTGCCCGGCGAGCCGTGCTCCAGCGCGTTGCCCAGCAGGTTGGTGAGCGCCTGGCTGATGCGCGCGCAGTCCCACTCGCCCTGCAGCTCGCCGCGCGCGTCCACGTCGATGTCGCGGTCGGGGTGGGCGGCGGCCATCTCGTCCACCACGTCGTGCACCGCCTTCCCCATGTTCATCGCCGCGCGCTCGATGGGGATCCCTCCCCCCAGCCGGCTGCGCGTGAAGTCGAGGAGCGCGCCCACCATGTGCACCATGCGGGTGGCGCTGCTGGCGATGCGCGAGGTGAGCGTCAGGCTGGGCTCCTCCAGCTCCTGCGTGTCGAGCATGAACCTGGCCGAGGTGAGCACCGCCCCCAGCGGCGTGCGCATGTCGTGCCCCAGGATCGCCAGGAACATCTCCTTCGAGTCGTCCAGCTCCTTCGTGTAGCGCGTGACCGACTCGGCGAGCGACTGGTCGATCGCCTCGTTGAAGCGCGTCAGGTCTTCCAGGTCGGCCGGGGCGAGCTCGCCCCGGGCGCGCGTCCAGAGCCGGATCACGCTGGCCCGCAGCGCCCGGTACTCCGACACCATCTGCTCCACCGTGAAGCCGCTCTCGGCGCGG
>DASQLJ010000596.1:0-6316 GCA_035630095.1 Longimicrobium sp. | reverse complement strand
GTGCGAGCGATCACCCAGCAGCGGTAGACCGCTGCACCGCGGCCGGTTCGCCGGCTGTCCCGATCCGGTCCGTGCCTTCCCGCCGCGAGCGCCTCACCGCGCTCCGGCAGGAAGGCACTTTCGCGTTCAGGGCGTCCGATCCGGGAATATCCTACCGCTTCCAGGGCATCGTTCTCGTTCCGGCCTGGCCTGTACTCTCATACCACTTCGGCTGAATGAGTGTGCATTCCGACGGACGAACTGACTCACATCTTGCCGTAGCGGTCCTTCGGAATGCACAGTTGACTGCCCGATCCGGTATCACAGAGGTCACAGAGTTTTTCTCCGTGTCCTCTGTGGCCTCTGTGAGAAATGTGGCGAACCCGATTCCCGAACAGTGCCTGGTGATCGGTAATGACTCTGCTGGATCTGCTTGAACCCCAAGGTGATCTCTTTCCTCGCTGGGCTCCGAACGGCGGGATGTCACACGAAGGCACGGAGGACACGGAGAACTGCAACGCATTTCCTCCGTTTCCGCGTGGCTCCCAGTCCTCCAGCGGTCCCGGATTCGGCGACGCCACCGGTTTCCCGGCAGGAGGCCCCGAAGCCCAGCACTTCGTCCAACCCCTTGCCACACAGGGTTTTCGCCGCGATCTTAGGTACGCCTCGCTCTGCATCCTTCCTGCGTAGCAGACGGTGGATTCTCACCGCGTTCTCTTCCCAAGGTAAACGGCAGACCCGTGCACTCCATGAGCCCATATGCCCGTTGCGCCCGTTCGGCCGCCGTCGCGGCCGTCCTGAGCGCGCTCGCCGCCTGCTCCGACGGGGTGGTGACGACCGATTCCGTGCAGCCGCGCACGCCGTCGGGGGCCGCCCTGACCGGCATCCCCTGCACGGCGAACGTGCGCACCGGGACGGTCACCTGCTCCGGCAGCCCGGGCGACGCGGTCGCCCGCGGGGCGCGCGCCAACCGCATCATCGGCGGGCAGCGCGTGTACGTGCTGGTGCAGTCGGGCAACGTGCAGTACGACAGCGTCGCGCAGGTGCTGTCGACCGACGTGACCGTGCAGAACCTGCTGGTGCAGCGCATGGGCTCCGACGGCGCCGCGGTGACGGGGGTGAAGGTGTTCTTCGCCTCGGGCCCCGTGACCACGGCGGGGACGGGCGAGGTGACGGTCGCCAACCCCGACGGGTACGGCCTCTTCACCGCGTCGTCGCAGCCGTACTTCTCGTACGACGGGGCGCTGGCGCCGCAGGCGGTGTCGGCCGCCCGGCGCTGGGAGTTCTCGGTGCCGACGAGCGTGGTGACCTTCGCCTTCACGCTCTACGTGGAGACGCCGCTGGTGCCGACGATCGTGTTCGACATGGCGGTGAGCGGCAACCGCGACGTGTACCGCATGGGGATCGACGGGAACGACCTGGTGAAGCTCACCACCGGCGCGCTCAGCGACGCGATGCCCACGGTGGCGCAGGGCACCGTGGTGTTCGTCAGCTACCGCGACGGCAACCCCGAGTTGTACTCGGTGCCGCTCAAGGGCGGCGCCGAGACGCGGCTGACCACCACCACCACGCGTAACGAGACGTCGCCGGCGCTCTCGCCCGACGGAAGGCGGCTGGCGTGGGTCATTCCCGGCGCGGGCGGCAACACCAAGGTGTGGGCGGGCAACGCCAACGCCACCAGCGGGACCGCCGCCGTCTCGCCGGCCGACGCCGACGGGATCGAGTCGAGCCCCAACTGGGCCGATTCCACGCGGCTGGCCTTCGGGGCCGCCTCGGCCTCGTCGTCCGACATCTACGGCCTGACGCTGAACGGCACGCCCCCGCTCGCCGGCGGCGTGCCCACCCTGCTGGCCGGTGGCGAAAGGGCCGAGGTGGAGCCGGCGTGGAGCCCCGACGGGACGAAGGTGGCGTTCGCCTCCAACCGCACCGGCGACACCGAGCTGTACATCCTGACGGTGTCCACCGGCGCCGTCACCCGGGTCACCACGCGCGCCGGCAGCGACGCCACGCCCAGCTGGCTGAAGGACGGGCGCATCGTGTACTCCTGCATCCAGGGAGCGCAGTTCCGCCTGTGCGTCGTGGACCCGGCCAATCCCGCGGGGGCTTCGATCATCCCCACCCCCTTCCAGGCCCAGCACGCGGCGGCGGTCCGCTTCTAGGCGCGGACCGGCGGTCGGGCACCGGCCGGGGACGCGGATTCGAACCGCGGCGGGCCTTCGGATGGACACCGGCACGGAGGAAACGGGGGAAATCCCTCGTTTCCTCCGTTGCCGTTCGTCGATCCCAGTCGGCTCGACCGGGAGATGGAGGCCCGCGTCCCAACCACCGGCGCTCGCGCGTTCTTTCGCGGGACTGGTGCAAACCGGTTCGCCGCGCCAACTTTCTCTTCTCCGCGCGCGCCGCCCGGCGCGCGCGGCCGACCCGTTCCCTCCCCCGCGATCCTGCCGTGTACGCTCACATCGCTGGCCCACGCTCCGCCGGCCGCGCCCTCGTCGCGACGGCCGCGCTCCTGGTGCTCGCCGCCTGCGGTGGCGGCGACGGCCCCACCGACCTGGGCACCACGCTGACCCTGACCCCGACCGGCCGGCTCGAACGTGGCGGCATCGTGGCCGTGGCGGTGACCGCCAACGGCCAGCCGGTGGCCGCGTCGGAGTACACCCTCACGGCGGTGCCCAGCGACGGCGCGCAGGTGCTGCCCGACGGCCAGGTGCGGCTGCTGAAGGCCGGAAAGCTGACGCTCACCGCCTCGGGCACGCGCAAGCTGGGGAGCACCGAGCTCACCGTGAACGCGCCGCCGGTGGTGGTGTTCGACCGCTTCAGCGGCAACAACCGCGACATCTGGCGGGTGGACCTCGACGGGCAGAACCTGGTCCAGATCACCACCGACACCGGCGAGGACCAGGACCCGGCCGTGGCGCAGGGGAAGGTGGTCTGGCTGAGCTTCCGCGCCGGCAACGGCGACATCTTCGGCGCGCCGCTGGGTGGGGGCGCCAACACGCGCCTCACCACCACCACGGTGGACGAGAGCACCCCGGCGATCTCGCCCGACGGCGCGCGGGTGGCGTACTCGCGGGTGGTGGGCGGCGTGACCAAGGTGTTCACCGCCAACGCCGACGGCACCAACGTGCTCCGCGCCACCCCGGCCGAGTTCGGGGCCGACGGCGCGATCGAGACGGCGCCGGCGTGGGCCGCGGGGGCGAAGCTGGCGTTCGTGGCCACCGTCAACGGCTCGGCCGACATCTTCCAGATCCTCGGCACCGGCGCGCCCACGCTGCTGGCCGGCGGCGGCTCGGCCGAGGTGGAGCCGGCGTGGAGCGCCGACGGCGGCACCCTGGCGTTCGTCTCCAACCGCGGCGGCAGCACCGAGATCTACCTGCTGAACGCCGGCAGCGGCGCCGTCACGCAGCTCACCTCGGGCGCGGGGAGCAAGTCGCAGCCGGCGTGGACGCCGGACGGGCGCGTGGTGTACCTGGAGACGCTGAACGGCACGCGGCTGCGCTGGGTGGACCCGGCCTTCCCCGCCGCCGTGAACACCATCGACACCGGGCCCGGCAGCGTGGGACACCCCGCGGCCGTGGCCGCACCCTGATCTTCTCGCGAGACCGATGACCGAATCCCGGCAGTACACCGTGCCCGCCGACGTGCTGGCGGCGCACCTGGAAGGCGAGGCCGTGCTCCTGAACATGGAGACCAAGGACTACTTTCGCCTGAACGCCACCGCCGCCTGCGTGTGGAAGGGGCTGGAGCGCGGGATGGACCGCGAGGCGCTGATCGGCGAGCTGTGCGCCGGCTTCGAGGTGGAGCGCGCCGACGCCGCCGGCGAGCTCGACCGGCTGCTGGCCGAGCTGGAGGAGCGCCGGCTGATCGTGGCCGCGGCGTGAGCGGGGTGCCGGGCGCGGTGGTGGCCGGGGTGCGCGCCGCCCTGCTGTCGCCGCGGTGGATCGAGGGCGACCGGCTGGCCGAGCTGATGCGCGAGCCGGCGCTGGGCACGCCCGAGCGGCGGGTGCCGCGCGGCGCCACCGGCGCGGCGTGCCGGCTGCTGGCCCTGCTCGCCCGGCTGCCGGGGGAGCGCTGGCGGAACACCTGCCTGTACCGCAGCGTGGCCGAATGCCTGGTGCTGCGCCGCTACGGCGTTCCGGCGGTGCTCCGCATCGGGGTGAAGAACGACACCGGCGACATCGAGGCGCACGCCTGGGTGGTGCGCGCCGACCGCGCCGTGCAGGGCTCGGGCTCGGGGCACCAGCCGCTGGTGCTGCGCGGTTGACCTCCCATCCCGCCACCGCCGGCTCCCCGCCGGCCGTGTTTCCCCTGCTGGCCGACGGAAGCCTGCGCCTGGAATGCACCCCGGCGCTGGTCCCCCTGCTGCACCGCTGGCTCCCGCTCCTCCCCTACGCCCACACGCCTTCGGTCGATACGGCCGCGGTCATCCGGATCGCGGCGGGCGACCCCGCGCGCGTCGATCCGGCGCCCGGCGCGCCCGTGGTGCGCCTGGGCGCGGCCGAGGCGCGCGTGGACGCGGGCGCGGCGCGCATGACGCTCCACGCCGCCGCGGGGTGCGCCGGCGTGGTGGACCTGGCCGGCGGCGCGGCCGACTTCGTGGTGCCGCCGTTCGTCGAGGCCGACGCGGAGGCGACGGCGTGGGACCTGTACTCGATGTGCACGGTCGCCTGCGCGCTGCTGCTGGGGCGGATGCACCGCGCGCTGGTGCACGCCGCGGCGATCGTGGCGCCCGGCGGCGGCGCCTGGCTGCTGACGGGCGACACGCACGCCGGCAAGTCCACCACCTGCGTGAACCTGATCACCGCAGGCTGGCGCTTCGTCTCGGACGACCACGTGGTGCTGTTCCGCGACGCGGAGGGGCGGCTGGCGGTGGAGGGGTGGCCGCGGCGCTTCCACCTGGACGAGGGGTGGGAGCACGGCCGCCCCGTGCACGTGCGCGGCGAGGTGGATCCGCACCAGCGCTGGCCCGGGCAGTGGGTGCGCAGCGCGCCGTTCGCCGGGATCCTCTTCCCGCGCGTGGAGGCGGAGCGGCCCACCGAGATCTCCCCCGCGCGCCCCGCCGACGCGCTCGGCGCGCTGATGCGGCAGTCGCCGTGGCTGCTGGCCGACCGCGCACAGGCCCCCGAGATCCTCGCGTTTCTCCGCTCCGCCTGCGAGCGCCCGGCGTACTCGCTGCGCCTGGGGCTGGACAGCTACCGCGACACGGACCGCCTGCTGCGCGTGCTGGAGCCGGTGACGCGAGGCGAGGGATAGGGCTTCAGGGTCGATTTAAGATCAGAAGCGACTCATTTTATGTGCTATCGATGGGTTGAGGCGTCTGCGGAGATCCCCAGGGCGAATGAATTCGCTGCAACAACGACACGAACTCCGCCTTCGCGGACTACTGCCTTCGGCTCAGCCGCAGTTCCATCGCACGCAAGAAATCCCCGCTCAACCGCGATGTAGCCTTCGCATTCGATGAAGGAGCCGGCGGCGAAGCGCCCCAGGTCCCTCTCCCAGGTTGTTTGGGGAGAGGGACAGCCGCGAAGCGGCAGGGCGAGGGCCCAGCCAGGCGCAGAACGAGGCAGGCTCCTCTCGCGAAGAGCCCGCCTCGTTCCGTTCCAACCCATCCGTCGATTGTCGTCCCTGCCGGCGGAGCGATGCGCCGCCGGATCGATACGTCTACTCGATCTTCCCCAGCGCCCAGGCGGCGGCGCGGCGCACGCCCGGATCGGGGTCGCGGGCCAGGAGCTGGGCCAGCGCGGGAACCGCGGAGCCGTCTTCGATGCGCCCAAGCGCGCGGGCGGCGGCGCGGCGCACGCGCGCCTCGCGGTCGCTCGTCAGCCGGGTGAGCGCGGGGACGGCGTCGCTGCTCTCGACGTGGCCCAGCGCCCACGCCGCGCCGCCGCGCACCTCCGGGTCGGCGTTGCCCAGCAGGGCTGTGAGCGGGCCCACCGCGCGCTTCTCCTCGGAGTAGCCGAGGCCGACGATGGCCGCGTCGCGGCGGGTAGGCTCGCCGGAGCGCAGCGCCTCGAGCAGCGCGTCGGCGCCGCCGGGGACGTGGTCGCGCGCCAGCAGCCGGGCCGAGGCGCGGCGCACGCAGGGGTCGGGGTCGCCCAGGCCGTCGCGGAGCGCGGCGACGTCGGCGGCGGCGGTGGCCTGGCGGCCGTTCAGCCAGGTGAGCGCGCCGCGGGCCGCGTCGCCGGTGCGCACCAGGGCGGGGGCGTCCTCATCGTCCCCCATCCCCCACATGCCGTTGCCCATGGACTGCACGGCGAGGGTGCACATCAGCGGCGAGGTGCCGCGGGCGGCGGCCAGCACCATGCGGGCGTCGCCCTCCTGCACGGGGGATTCGGCG
>DASQLJ010000595.1:0-3821 GCA_035630095.1 Longimicrobium sp. | reverse complement strand
CGCCCAAGGGCTGGACCGCCGCCCCCGCCGCAAGGCCACGAAGAAGGACGTGCTGGCCGCGATCCGCCGCATGGGCGTGCTGCAGATCGACACCATCAGCGTGGTCAACCGCAGCCCGTACTTCGTGCTGTGGTCGCGGCTGGGCGCGTACGACCTGAAGTGGCTGGACGCGCTGCTGGCGGAGGGAAAGCTGTTCGAATACTGGGCGCACGAGGCGTGCTTCCTTCCCATCGAAGACTACCCGCTCTTCCGCCACCGCATGCTCGACCAGGGCTGGACGCGGTGGCGCTATTCGCACGCGGTGATGGACAAGCACGCCGACGTCGTGGCGCGCATCCTCGCCACCATCCGCGAGCACGGGCCGGTGCGCTCGGCCGATTTCGAGCGGCCGGGGCACGGCGGCGGATGGTGGGAGTGGAAGCCCGAGAAGCGCATCCTGGAATCGCTCTTCACCGCCGGCGAGCTGATGATCGCGCGCCGCACCGGCTTCCAGCGCATCTACGACCTGCGCGAGCGCGTGCTGCCGGAGTGGGACGACGCCAGCCTCCCGTCCACCGACGAGACGAACCGCACGCGGGTGCTGAACGCCGTACGCGCGCTGGGCGTGAGCAAGGCGAAGTGGGTGGGCGACTACTACCGGATGGGGAAGAAGGAGACGCCGTCGCTGGTCCGCGCGCTGGGGGAGGAGGGTGCGCTGCTGCCGGTGGCGGTGGAGGGGTGGAAGGAGCCCGGCTACGTGCACCCGGACCATCTCCCGCTCGCCGAGCGCGCCGCGGCGGGCGCGCTGAAGCCGGTGCTCACGACGCTGCTCTCGCCCTTCGACCCCGTCGTGTGGGACCGCACGCGTGCCAGCGAGCTCTTCGGCTTCGACTACCGCATCGAGTGCTACACGCCGGCGCCGAAGCGCGTCTACGGCTACTTCACCCTGCCGATCCTGCGCCGCGGCGCGCTGATCGGCCGGCTGGACGCGAAGGCGCACCGGCGCGACGGCGTGTTCGAGGTGAAGGCCATCTACCTCGAGCCCGGCGTGCGCATCACCGCCGGCATGCTGGCGGACGTGGCGCGCGCCCTCCACGAGTGCGCGGACTGGCACGGAACGCCGCGCATCACCATCCGCCGCAGCGATCCCCCCGCGCTCGCCGCGAAGCTGGCCGCGGCGGTCGACGACGCGTAGCATGGACGCCACGCGGCACCCATGCTGATGCCGTTGCCGTTCTCCCCCTCTCCCGCGCCCAGCGGGGGAGGGGGCCGGGGGGGGGCGGCCGGGGGGGAGGGGGCCGCCGTGGCATGCGCAGACGTCCTCGTCGTCGGCGGACCGTGCTCGGGACGTTCGTCGTCGCGGACCGTGCTTACGGAGGGATGGGGATGAAGATCGAGCGGAGCGAGCCGGGGCCGGGGCAGGAATCGGCGTGGGACTACCCGCGGCCGCCGCGGGTGGAGGCGACCACGCGGCTGCTGCGCGTGGAGTTCGCGGGCGTGACCATCGCCGAGACGCGGCGCGGGTGGCGCGTGCTGGAGACCTATCATCCCCCCGTGTACTACTTTCCGCCCGACGACGTGCGGATGGAGCACCTGCACCGGGCGGCCGGCGGCAGCTTCTGCGAGTGGAAGGGCGCCGCGCGGCACTGGAACGTGGCGGCGGGCGGGCGGACGGCGATCCGCGCCGCCTGGTCGTATCCCGATCCATCCCCCAGCTACAAGCGCATCCGCGACGCCGTGGCCTTCTACGCGGGCCCGATGGACGCCTGCTGGGTGGACGACGAGCAGGCCCGGCCGCAGCCCGGGAAGTTCTACGGCGGCTGGATCACCCGCGACGTGGTGGGCCCGTTCAAGGGCGACGTGGGTACCACGCACTGGTGACGCCACCGTGCCGCCGCGCAACCCGCGCGGGGCTGGGCGCGTAGGATCGGCGTCCACGAAGGGCGCAGGCGTCCCGCATCTCCCGAGGCTTCATGCTGACGTCGAACGAACGCAAGGACTACATCCTGCGCATGATCGCGCAGGTGCGGCAGCTGGTGGAGGCGCTGCTTGGCAAGCTGCGCGACGGCGAGGGTGCGGACGCGCTGCTGGCGCAGGCGCGCGACTCCGTCGCCAGGCTGCTGGGGCCGATGGGCGGCGTGGCGCCGCGAATGGACTCCGTCACCGCCGGCCAGATGGTGGGCGACGCCGACGTGCTCGCCGCCTGGGCCGAGGTCACCGCCGCCGAGGCCGAGGTCCACCGCGCCGCGGGAGACGCGAACGCCGCCGCCACGTCCGCCCGCCGCGCGCTGGAGCTGGCGCTGGAGGCGCACCTGCGCACCCCGCGCGACAGCCCCGACCTGCTGGAGCTGATCGCCCGGCTGCGGCCGCAGGTGCACACGGCCTCGCTCGTCCCGCGGCACACGGAGGCGCTGGCGGCGCTGGGGGAGGACCCGGCCTGACGCGGCGGCGGAGGTGTCCCACGGGAACGGTCTGGCGCGTTGATGCTGCGGACCGATTCCACTCCACCGCGACGAACCGACCGATGAAGCTCCGCGCGATCACACCCCTTCTCGCCCTCGCCCTCACCGCGCTCTCCGCGTGCGAGGGCCGGCTTCTTCTCCCCTCGCTCGAGCTCGTCGGGTCGTGGGGGAGCGACCGGGAGACGGTGCGCACGTTCTTCCCCGAGGGCGAGCGCATGCTGGACGGCGAGAACTTCCTCTCCTTCCAGGAGGACGGGGATTTCGTGATGCAGGTCCTCCTCACCGACCCGCAGCGCGGCCGGCTGGTGGTCGAATCCATCGACCGGGGGAGCTACACCATCCGCGACGGCAGGGCGCAGCTCACCACCACCGCGCGCTACCTTCGCGGCGCGGGGGAGCCGGCGTCGGACCCGGCCGTGCTGCCGGTGGCGCCGTTCACGGTCGACTACCAGTACGAGGTGGACGGCATCACCCTGACCTTCGTGCCGGTCTGCCCGCCGAACGCCCAGTGCGTGGCGCCGCGCTTCACCCGCTACCGCTCGCTGCGGGTGGACTGAGCGGTGCGGCAGGCGGGTGCCGGAGGTGACTGCCGCGGGGGTGATGCGTTAGCTTGGCGCATCACCCCCGCACCCGTTCAGGCCCATGCGCAACGCCCTGCTCGCCCTCGCCCTCGTGGCCGTGACCGCCGCCCCCGAAGCCGTCGCCCAGCGCGGCCGCACCCCCGCGCCGCTGCAGGCGGTGGTGTCGCTCACGGCGGATTGGGATTCCACCGGCGCCGTGCTGCAGCGCTACGAGCGGAGCAGCGCGCGCGACCCGTGGCACGCGGTGGGCGCGCCGATCGCCGCCGCCGTCGGCCGCACCGGGCTGGCGTGGGGGCGCGGGCTGCACGCCGGGCACGCCGCCGGCCCGGTGAAGCGCGAGGGCGACGGCAAGGCGCCGGCCGGCATCTTCGCCCTGGGCCCGGCGTTCGGCTACGCGCCGGCGGACTCGGTGCCGTGGATCCGCCTGCCCTACGTGGAGAGCCGGCCCAGCGTGAAGTGCGTGGACGACGCGCGCTCCGCCTTTTACAACCGCCTGGTGGACCGCGACACCATCGCGACGCCCGACTGGAGCAGCCACGAAGAGATGCGGCTCTCCACCGGCGTGTACCGCCTGGGGATCTGGGTGTCGCACAACGATGCACCGCCGACGCCGGGCGGCGGGTCGTGCATCTTCATCCACGTCTGGCAGGGGCCGGGGGTGCCCACGGTGGGGTGCACGGCGATGGACGCGGCCGACATCGAAGCGCTGCTGCGGTGGCTGGACCCGCGCGCCGCCCCCGTGCTGGTGCAGGCGCCGCGCGCCGCGTACGAGCCGCTGCGCCGCCGCCTGCGCCTTCCC
>DASQLJ010000594.1:0-5918 GCA_035630095.1 Longimicrobium sp. | reverse complement strand
TGGCGCGTTTCTGAATTGCCAGGAATGCGAGTTTGAACCAGATTTCACGCATGAGCACAATCTACGATATCGAGCGCGCCGTCAGCGGGCTTTCGGAGCAGGAATTGTCGAAGTTCCGGGCCTGGTTCCTGGAGTTCGACGCCGAAGCGTGGGACCGGCAGTTCGAGGATGATGCCGCAGCCGGCCGGCTCGATGCGCTCGCCGACGAAGCCTTGAGCGACCTCCGCGCCGGCCGCACGCGCGAGTTGTGAAGCACCACGCCAGCGTTCGCTTCTGGCAGGCGTACGATGCGTTGCCGCCCGAGGTGCAGCGGCTGGCGGACGAGAACTTCGCTCTGCTGAAACGCGATCCGAACCACCCTTCTCTCCACTTCAAGAAGGTGGGGCGGTTCAGGTCCGCGCGCGTCGGGCTTCACTACCGGGCGCTGGCCGTCCAGGAGGGAGCGGACCTGATCTGGTTCTGGATCGGCCGCCACGACGAGTACGACCGCCTGATCGGTTCCAACCGTTAGCGCGCGACATCATTGCTTCCCGGCCGCTAGAGCGAACAGGCGGCGCATCGTACGCGATGCGCCGCCTGTCGGCGTTTCGGGTGTCGCCACCTTCAGCTGCGGCCGTAGACGGGGACGGCGGCGCCGTTGACGGGGGCCGCGTCGGGCGAGGCGAGGAAGAGGACGACGCGCGCGATCTCGTCGGGCGGCGTCCACTTCGATGCGTCGGCATCGGGCATGGCTTGGCGGTTGGCGGGGGTGTCGATGGTGCCGGGGAGCACGGCATTGGCGCGGATCCCCTCGTCGCCGTACTCCTCGGCGATGGTCTCGGCCAGCACCAGGAGGCCCGACTTGGCGACGGCGTAGGCGCTGTTCCCCGAGCGCTTCTCGCGTGCCGCGCGCGACGACACGAACACCAGCGCGCCGCCGCCGCCCTCCAGCATCCGCGGGATCGCCGCGCGGGCCAGCAGGAACGCCGAGGTGAGGTTCACCGTGATCATCGCGTCCCACACGCCCTGCGTGGTGTCGGCCACCTTGGCGCCGCCGTGGTACGCGCCCATCAGGTGGATCACCGCGTCGAGCCGGCCGCCCCACTGCACCGTCTGGCGGATCGCCGAGTCGGCGCCGCGCTCGGTGGCCAGGTCGAGCATGCAGGTGGAGACGCGGCCGGGGTGCGCCTTCAGCAGCGGGTCGAGCGCATCCTTCCTGTCCGTGTGGTGCAGCGCCACGGAGATGCGCCAGCCGGCGTCGAGGAACGCCGCGGTCACCGCGCGCCCCAGGTTCCCCGCGCCGCCGGAGATGAAGGCGACCGGCCCGCCCGGCAGGTCAGCGGCGCTCTTCGCCATGCAGTCTCCCGCTGAGCGCGGTGATCTCGCGCAGCCGCGCCGCCAGCCCGGGCGTCAGGTCGCCGTCACGGAAGCGCCAGTCCCAATTGCCGCTGGTGGAGCCGGGCGTGTTCATCCGCGCCTCGCTCCCCATCCCCAGCACGTCCTGCAGCGGGATCACCGCCACGTCGGCCTCGGAGCGCAGCACCACCTCGATCATCCCCCAGTTCGGCTCGCCGGCGCCGTCGCCGCCCACCCCGGCCAGCTCGGCGCGCGCCCGGGGGGTGGCCTCGTCGCGGTACCAGCCGAGCGCGGTGTTGTTGTCGTGAGTGCCGGTGTACGCCACGGTCTCGCGCACGTAGTTCGCGGGACGGTGCGGGTTGTCGGGATCGTCGCCGCCGAAGGCGAACTGCAGCACGCGCATCCCGGGGAGCTTCAGCTCTTCACGCAGCGCGTCCACCTCGGGGGTGATGATCCCCAGGTCTTCCGCGATCAGCGGGAGCGGCCCCAGCTCCTTCTCCACCGCCGCGAAGAGATCGCGTCCCGGCCCCCGGCGCCAGCTTCCGTGCAGCGCCGTCTCCTCGTCTCCCGGCACCTCCCAGTAGCTCTCGAAGCCGCGGAAGTGGTCGATCCGCGCGATGTCCACCATCTGCAGCGTGCGGCGGAAGCGCTCCACCCACCAGCGGTAGCCGTCGCGCGCCAGCACGTCCCAGCGGTAGAGCGGGTTGCCCCAGCGCTGGCCGGTGGCGCTGAAGTAGTCGGGCGGCACCCCGCTCACCACGGTGGGGCGGCCCTCCCCGTCCAGCTCGAACAGCTGCTGGTTGGCCCACACGTCGGCGCTGTCGTGCGCCACGAAGATCGGCACGTCGCCGATCAGGTAGATGCCGCGCCCGTTGGCGTAGCGCCGCAGCTCGCCCCACTGCCGGTCGAAGAGGAACTGCCCCAGCGCGTGCCGCTCCACTTCCTCCGCCAGCCGTTCCCGCGCGTCGGCCAGCGCGGCGGGATCGCGCGCGCGCAGCGGCCGGGGCCACCGCGGCCACCCGCCGCCGTGCTCGTCGCGCAGCGCGCGGAAGAGCGTCCAGTCGTCCAGCCAGCCGGCCTCGCGCTCGCGGTACTCCGCGAACCCCGCGCGCAGCCCCGGCGAGGCCGAGGCGCGGAAGGCGGCGTGGGCGCGGCGCAGGAGCGGCTCCTTCCAGCGCACGGACCCTTCCAGGTCCGCCGGCGACGGAGCGAACGGGCGTGGCGCGCGGGCTTCGTCCTCGTCCAGCAGCGCGTCTTCCACCAGCAGGTCGGGGGAGACGAGCAGGGTGTTGCCGGCGAACGCCGAGAGCCCGTTGTACGGCGACCCGCCCTCGCCCACGGCGACCAGCGGCAGCACCTGCCACAGTGTCTGCCCCGCCAGCGCCAGCCAGTCGACGAAGCGGTACGCGTGCGCGCCCAGGTCGCCCACGCCGTCGCCCGGGAGCGAGGTGGGATGCAGCAGGATGCCGCTGCGGCGTTCGCCGGTCACGCGCATGGCACCGGGCGCGCCGGGCGCCTGAGCGGGAACGGCGGATTCAGGATCGGGTGATGCAAGACGTGGATTCGGAACGGGTTGAGCGGATCGTCGGATCGCGTGCGGCGGCCCGGCGAGAGACCCTTCGCCGGCACCTCGGAAGCGCCGCCGGGGCTGCACGAAGCGCGCCCGGTGCGTAGCGGACGGCCCTCGGCGCGCCCGGCGCTGATTTCCTTCCCAGCGTCGGGGTTCGTCACGAATCCGGGCGTGGGTGCTGCCATCGACCTCCAAACAGCAGCTCACGTAGAAAGCGCAGAGGGCGGCAGCGCGCAGGACGTTCCTCCGCGCCCTCTGCGTCCTCTGCGTGAGGCCGTTCGTTCCTCACCCCGCGGCGGAGGCCATGGGCGCGATGGGTGCCGATCCGCCCTCCGCCGCCAGCCGCGCACGCAGGCGGTTGCGCGCCGAGCCGGCGATGAAGCCGTTGACCATCATCGCGGGACCGACGAGCCAGTAGGCCATCCCCGCGACGAACGAGTACCGCGCGCCTCCGACGACGGCGATGGTGATGGAGAGCACGCCGACGGCCGCGTTCAGCAGCGCCTCGCGCAGGTTGTCGCGCGTCTCGAAGCGCTCGAGCTCGTTCAGCTCCAGCGCGTCGCGCTGGCGGTAGGCGTGCAGGTTCAGCAGCGCGAAGATCAGGAACACCGCCACGTACCCCGCGCCGAAGATCATCATCATCAGCGGCCCCTGGCCCAGGCCCACGACCTCGCCGGGCGCACGGCCCCCGCCGGGCATCCACGCCGGCCCCAGCGCCATCCCCACCACCAGCTGGAACACGAACTTGAGCGGGTAGACGAAGAAGAGGATGACGAACAGCAGGATCGCGTTCAGCAGGATGGTGACGGCGTCTTCCAGCCCGTAGCGGCGGAAGAAACGGTACTGGTTGAGCCACACCATGAACAGCAGCGCGAACGACGCCGCGAACGCGGGGAGCCCCCGCAGCGTGTCCAGCAGCTGGGAGAAGGTGGCCGGCACCTCGAGCGAAACGACGAGCAGGGTGATGGCGAACCCGAACACCGCGTCGGAAAGCGCCTCCAGCCGCCCCACCTCCACGCCGCGCCGCCGGAAGCCGTTCTTCTCCACCCGCGGCGGATACGGCCCATGCAGGGCGCTCATCGCCCTGCCTCCATCCATCCCCATTTTCCTGAATCGACACCGAACGTAGCTCGCGTCACCGAGCGCGTGCAGCGGACGATGCCAGCGCACGCCTGCACACGGGAACGGCAGGACCAGCGCGCCTGTTGCGCCGTCTCGGGAATGGACATATTGTTGACTGGAAAGGTGGATATCGGGACGGCGACACTCCGCGCCAGGTGAGGCGGCGCGCTACAACTCATGCGCGGGAAGGGCTCCATGCGCAAGAAGCTGGGTGCCGACATGGAACTCGGCGGCGGCGCGCGGCGTGGAAGCCGGCGCTGTCCACGATGCCGACCGATCGAGTCGGAGCCGGACACTCGCGCAGGACCCCTGGAGGGGTGCGGATTCGCATGAACGCGGGTCCGCACCCCTCACACGTTTCCCCCATCTCCCGAGGCCGCGATGAAGAAGAAGCTCACGCTGAACGTGGACGCGCTCGCCGTCGCGTCGTTCTCGACCGCCGCGGGGCCCGCGCAGGCTCCCGGGACGGTGCACGGCCAGGGGGGCGATCCCCCGCAGTACTTCGACTGCACCTGCCACGCGTCGTGCGACTGCCCCAGCGCCTACTACTGGTGCGGCGACGGGTACCACACGATCTACTCGTGCGCGTACACCCAGAACGAGAGCTGCGTGGTCAGCAAGACCTGCACGTCCTGAGCGTGCCTCCACCTCACCGCGGTCGACGCACGAGGGTGCGGCGACATGGCTGAGCCGGGCCCCATTCATCCACCCCTTCCACCCGGGAGAACGACGATGCGCAAGACGAGGCTGGAGCTGGAGACGCTGTCGGTGGAGAGCTTCGACACCACCGCCGCCGCGCGCGACGAGCGGGGCACCGTGCACGCGCACGAGATCGAGCCCACGCCGCCGGAATACCCGTGCACCTGCGCGCCCAGCGACCTGTGCAAGACGGCGTACTACTACTGCGGCACCGGCCCGCACACCATCCACTCGTGCGACTACACGCTGAACGGGAGCTGCCCCGCGACCTGGTGATGGTCGCGGCTTCAACCTGACCGGGAGACGGCCATGACGCCGAAACGCAAGCTTCAGCTCGACACGCTCGCCGTCGAATCGTTCCACACCTCGGCCCCGGAGACCGGGGCGCGGGGGACCGTGCAGGCGCACCAGGACGAGTGCACCGCGCCCGCGACCTGCAAGTGCGCCACCTCGCTCTACGCGTGCGGGACGATCGCCTACACGCGCTACTCGTGTCCGCCCTCGCTCGGCTGCACCTGACGCTGGCGCGGCGCCGCGCACGACGGCAGGCGAGCTGGATCCTGGAACAAGGGAAGCGGACGAGCCCGCCGGGGGCCGTCCGCTTCCCTGTTCATGCCGCGGGAGAGTCGTGCCCGGTGGGCGGTGGCGCTACGGGCGCGCGTCCGCGCCGACCAGGCGCTCGATCTCGTCGGGGTCCACGGGGACGTCGCGGGTGAGCACCTCGTGGCCGTCCTCCGTCACCAGCACGTCGTCCTCGATGCGCACGCCGACGCCGCGCAGCTCCCCGGGCACGTCCTCGGCGTCGGCGGGGACGTAGAGGCCGGGCTCGATGGTGAGCACCATGCCGGGGCGCAGCGGGTGCCACGCGCCGTCCTCGCCGTGGGCGCGGTACTCGCCGGCGTCGTGCACGTCCAGCCCCAGCCAGTGCGACGTCTGGTGCATGAAGAAGCGCTTGAACTCCTCGCCCTTCACCAGTTCCTCGGGATCCCCCTTCAGCAGGCCCAGCTCCACCATCCCCCGCACCAGCACGTCGCGCGTCGCCTCGTGGATCTCCTGGATGGTCACGCCGGGGCGCACCATGGCGATGGCGGCCTCCTCCGCCCGCAGCACCACGTCGTACACGCGGCGCTGGGCGGGGGTGAAGCGGCCGTTCACGGGGAAGGTACGGGTGATGTCGCCGCAGTAAAGCTCG
>DASQLJ010000593.1:0-3067 GCA_035630095.1 Longimicrobium sp. | reverse complement strand
GGGCTCGAAAAGCGGCGCCTCGGCGTCGGTCCAGGGGCGGGCGGCGGCGGGCGCGTCCGGCGGCGGCACGTCGGGAAGGTCGTACAGCTCGGGCTCGGGGACGTCCACGTCGGCGGGCGCGTCCCAGGGCGAGGCGGCGGGGGCCTCGGAGGCCGGCGCGCGCCAGTCGTCCGCCGCACCGTCGCGCGGGGCCTGCCAGGGCTGCTCGTTCTCCACCGCGTCGGGCGCCTTCCAGGGCTCGGCGGGCTGCTCGGGCGCCCAGTCGTCGGCGGCGTTCTCCACCTCGGGCGCCCACGGCTGCGCGTCCATCGCGAAGTCGCCGATCGGCGGCACGTCCGCGTCGGCATCCTCCCCCGCCCCGGCATCCGCCTCAACGACCGGCGGCGGCTGGTCCTCGGTGCGCATCCAGTCGGCGAAGTTGGGCGTGTCGTCGGCCCGGATCTCCACGTCGGCCGCGCCGTCGGGGGCGCGCGGGGTGGGCACCTCCAGCCAGGGCAGGTCGTCGTCCTCGTCGCCGATCTCCATCTCCCCCGCGGGCGCCGCGGCGTCGGCCTCGGGCTCCGGCGCGGGCGCCTCGAAGTCCCACGGCATCGGCGCGGGCGGCGCGGCTGCGTCCCAGGCGGTCTCGGGGCGCGGATCGGCGGCGGGCTCGGGCGCCTGCTCAGCCGCGGGCGGCGTCTGCTCGCGCGTGGCCTCGCGCGCGGGATCGTCGCGGCGCGGCGCGGGGTTGAACGGCGGAAAGACGGTGATCGCGGGGATGCCGGGCTGGTCGCTCATCAGGGGATCGCCGGGGGCAGGAACGGATGGCGTGATGGGAAATCCACCGGAACGTACGCCGCAAACGCGTGGAAGTCAACGAAATCCCGCCGTTTCGGCCGGGTTGGGACGGGGGATTCGTGGCTGGGCGGGTGCCGTCCGTGGGGCGAAGATTCGACGCGAGGGCGCGCGCCGCCAACAGGTGCGCGAGTGCGCGAGTGCGTTCCAGCCGGAGCGTCGGCTTCGACGGAAGACAGTCCGCGAGCCGACAGGGAGAACCGCCGCATCGTTCCGCGCCGAACACTGATCCCCGCTCGCCGTGTCGGGCGCCGCGGGCCCGATCGCGTGCCCCCAACGCACAGGCAGCGCCGGGGCCCGTAGTCCGCGAAGGCGGACTTCGTGTGGTTGTTGCAGCGAATTCATTCGCCCCTGCTGTCCTCGATGCGGAGGCCCTGCCGTCGTGCGGACGCCCTCGCGCGCGTCAGGCGCCGGCGCCGCGCTCCTCGGCCCAGCCGAAGCGGCCCAGCAGCGGCACGAAGGTGCAGTCCAGCACGTCCTCGTAGTGGTACTTGTCGCCCAGGCGGCGCACCATCACCAGGCGCTGCGCCTCGCGCGTGCCCACGGGCACCAGCATGCGGCCGCCGTCGGCGAGCTGCTCCAGCAGCGGCTGCGGCACCTCGGGGCCGCCGGCGGCCACCAGGATCGCGTCGTACGGCGCGTAGCGGCTCCAGCCGATGGTGCCGTCGCCCACCAGGATGGCGATGTTGGACAGGCGCATCCCGTCCAGCAGCTCGCGGGCGCGGGTGGCCAGGTCGCGGATGCGCTCCACCGAATAGACGCGGTCGGCCAGCAGCGCCAGGATCGCCGTCTGGAACCCCGAGCCAGTGCCGATCTCCAGCACCCTGTCGTTGCGGCCGATCTCCAGGAGCTGCATGTACAGCGCCTGCAGCGACGGCTGCGACGCCGTCTGCCCGAAGCCGATGGGGAGCGGCGAATCTTCGTACGCGCGGTGCGCCACCGCCTGGGGGACGAACAGGTGGCGCGGCACGCGGTCGAACGCCTGCAGCACGTTCAGGTCGCGGATGCCGCGCTCCTGCAGGCGGTTGATCAGCCCGCGCCGCTGGGCCACGAAACGGTCGTTCACGCGTGCAGCCCCCACGCCGCCACGCCCTGGATCAGCGCGTGGTTGGTCAGGTCCAGGTGCAGCGGCGTCACCGACACGTAGCCGTTGTCCACCGCGTGGAAGTCGGTCCCCTCCTCCGCCGCCCACTCGATGGTGCCGCCGCCGATCCAGTAGTACGGCCGGCCACTGGGGTCGGCGCCCTTCATGTAGCTGTCGCTGAACACGCGCCGGCCCAGCCGCGTCACCTTCACGCCCTTCACCTCCGCCGGGTCGATCGCCGGCAGGTTCACGTTCAGCAGCGTCTCGCGGGGGAAGGCGTCGGGGCGCACGAGCTGGGGGAGGAGGCGCGTGAGCAGCGCGCCGTACGCCTCCAGGTGCACGGGATCGCGGCCCACGTAGCTGATGGCCACGGCGGGGATGCCGAACACCGTCGCCTCCATCGCGGCCGACACGGTGCCCGAGTAGAGCACGTCCTCGCCCATGTTCATCCCGTGGTTCACCCCGCTCAGCACGAAGTCGGGCCGGCGCGGCAGCAGCTCCTGCACCGCCAGGAACACGCAGTCGGTGGGCGTGCCGCTCACCGAGTGCATGCGCTCGGCGACGGACCGCGCGCGGATCGGCACGTGCATGGTGAGCGAGTGGCTGGTGGCGCTCTGCTCCCGGTCGGGCGCGACCACGTGCACCTCGCCCAGCGGCTGCGCGGCATCGGAAAGGACCTTCAGCCCGCGGGCCAGGTAGCCGTCGTCGTTGGTGCAGAGAATCAGCATTCGCTCTTCCGGCAGGTTCGATACCGCATACGGACACATCCAACGATACGGCTTTGGGCGTGTCCCCGCTGCGCGGGGCCGGGCTGCGCGCTGCGTAGGGCACGATACCGCCGTGCCCAACGCAGCCGGGCCCACGGCGGCCCGCCACGGGATCGTCTCGACGGACAGGCCGGCGCAGGCGGTCCGCCGCGTTCCCGGCCCTCCGGGCGCGCATCCCTCACGCGTCCGTGCGCCCCGCCAACCTAATCCACCCGGATGCGCTGTGCGGCGCATCCCTCGACCCGGCAGTTCCCCCCTCCCCCGCGGAGCGCCTACGCATTACCCACATCTCAGCCTCGGGCTAGAGCGCGCGCGGCGAGGACGAAATCCATCAAGCGGCGCCACCCCTGCCAGATCGCCTTCACGCCCGGATCGCCATCGC
>DASQLJ010000592.1:0-7480 GCA_035630095.1 Longimicrobium sp. | reverse complement strand
GGCGTCTTCAACCGCTCGCACTACGAAGACCTGCTGGTGCCGCGGATCAACGGGCTGGTGCCGCCCAAGGTGTGGCGGAAGCGCTTCCGGCAGATCAACGACTGGGAGCGGATGCTGGTGGAGAACGGCGTCACCATCCTCAAGTTCTTCCTGCACGTGTCCAGGGACGAGCAGAAGCAGCGGCTGCTGGAGCGGCTCGACGATCCCACCAAGAACTGGAAGTTCCGCCCGGAAGACCTGGAGGCGCGGGCGAAGTGGCGCGACTACACGCGCGCCTACAGCGACATCTTCAAGCGCTGCAGCACGCCCTGGGCGCCGTGGTACGTGGTCCCCGCCGACGACAAGCGCGTGCGCGACTACCTGGTGGCGCGCGTGGTGGTGCGCACGCTGCGGCGGCTGAACCCGCAGTTCCCCGCCGTCGACCCCGAGGTGCTCGCCTGGCGCGACAAGATCGAGTGACGGCGGTCCGGCTCGCGTTCTGCCAGTGGAGGCGGGACGATCGGCGTCGGCCGGACGATTGACGGCGGCGGGCGGGCAGCGCGAAATTTGCGGCCTCCCGCCGCCGTCACCGTTCGTTCCGCCTCGCGCGGACGCGATGGCCGACCGCGGGGGGCGCCCGCTTTGCATCGCAGGCCCGTCCGCGGCGAAGGACCCGTCCCCGAAGCACATCATGAACTGCGGAAACTGCGGATTCGGAAACGCTCACACGGCGCGCTTCTGCGTGCGCTGCGGCGTGTCTCTCGCCGCGGCCGCGGACATCACCGTCCCCTTCGGCTCCAAGCCGGCGCCGGCGCCGGCGCCGGTGGACGGGGACTCGACGTACCCATATGGCGCGCCGGCGTACGCCGATCCCGCGCTGCAAGGGCTGCCCACCCGGCGCGGTATCCGGCACCAGCCACCGGCCGCC
This sequence comes from Longimicrobium sp., assembly GCA_035630095.1. Classification (GTDB taxonomy): domain Bacteria; phylum Gemmatimonadota; class Gemmatimonadetes; order Longimicrobiales; family Longimicrobiaceae; genus Longimicrobium. Next base: position 6,573 of record DASQLJ010000592.1, on the reverse strand, counting down.
AAGCCGATGTCCGTGGTCGCGCCCCCGCGGCGGCGCAGGCCGGCGTTGGCGGCGCTGATGTCGGTGCTCATCCCCGGGCTGGGGCAGCTCTACAACCGCGAGAAGAAGAAGGCGCTGGCGACGTTCGGCGGCGCGCTGGTGGGGCTGATTCCCTTCGGGCTGGGGTGGGTGGCGATGATGATCTGGGGCGCGATCGACGCCTGGAAGGTGGCCGCGGGAACCAAGAAGCGATGGGCCTGACGCGCATCGCCGGCCTCCACCCCGCCGAGTACGAGCACCCGTTCGACAAGGCGGCGCTGGACGCGCTGGAAAAGACGCGCGGCCTGGAGACCGTGGTGCGCAAGTTCCACGAGTACGGGATCGAGCGCGTGCTGCGGCTGCGCTACACCGGCAGCAACCTGAAGGTGACGCGCGGCAGCGTGCCCGACCTGTGGGACGCGATGCAGGAGTGCTGCTCGGTGCTGGACCTTCCCGAGGTGCCCGACCTGTACGTGCAGCCGGGCGACCAGCTCCAGGGCGCGTCCGTCGGCGTGGGGAAGCCGCTGGTGGTGGTGACCACGGCGTGCGTGGAGGTGCTGGGGCCGGCCGAGCTGCGCTTCATGCTGGGCCGCGAGGTGGGTCACATCAAGAGCCAGCACGCGCTCTATCACGACCTGGGCGCCGTGGTCCCCATCCTCTCGCAGCTGCTGGGGAGTGCCACCTTCGGCGTGGGCACCCTGCTGGGGATGGGGCTGGAGGCCGCGCTGCTCAAGTGGATGCGGATGTCGGACTACACCGCCGACCGCGCCGGCCTCCTCGCCTGCCAGGACGTCCCCGCCGCGCTCCGCGCGCTGGCGAAGGTGGCCGGCCTTCCGCCCCGCTTCTACGACGAGTTCCGCGCGAGCGAGTTCGTGACCCAGGCGCGCGAGTTCGAGGCATTCGACGGGATGTACGACCGCATGGTGAAGTTCGCCACGCTCTTCTACGACCAGCGGCCGTCGTGGGCGGTGGCGCGCGCCCACGAGTTCCTCAAGTGGGTCGACAGCGGCGGCTACCGCGACGTGCTCACCCGCAGCACCCGCCTCCTCGCCTCCGCCCCGGCGGCGGCGGTGCTGGCGGCGCCGGCACTCGTCCCCGGCGGCGGCTACTGCCCGCAGTGCGGCAACCCGATCGACGCCACCGACACCTTCTGCTGGCGCTGCGGCACGCGCCTGGTCCCCGAGAACCTCACCATCGGCGCGCCCCCCGGCCCCGCGCGCTAGCCGTCTACGGCAAAGGGCTCACGCAGAGAAGCAGAGGAGCAGAGAACGACGTTTCGTCTCTGCTCCTCTGCTTCTCTGCCTGATATGAGATCGCGGACGAGCCGCGATGCCGCCGCCGCCCCGGAGAGCCTCGCGCACTTTGCGGGGCTTCTCGTAGTTGTTGCTCGGCGCTGCGGCTTCCGCCGCCGGTGCGGGCCCTCCCAGCCCTTCGAGCCGGCCGCGCGCACCCGCGCCAGCAAGCATCATCCCCGATCGAGCAGTTAACGGCGCTGGCCGCCACCGCAAACTGCTCGATCAGGGGGATGTCGATCGATCCTCCGCCGACGCGTGACAGGCGGGGTAGTGTCCATGTTCAAAAAACTGATAACTCAGCACATGCCGAGGCAACGTTCGCCTCCCCTCCGCGCTCGCTCGACCCAGGCAATCATCCGCTGCGCTCTTCTCGATCCCCGATGCCGCCGCCGCGCCGTGGAGCCTCGCGCAGTTTGCGAGGCTTTTCGTAGTTGTTGCTGCGGCTTCAGCCGCCGGTCGCCGATCCCGAGGAATGGCATCAGCTGACGATCCACCACGATCCCTACCCGACCTGCTCGCCCGCGAGCTCCACCTCCAGCCCGAAGGTGGAGGTGAAGAGGTCGGACTTGCGGCGCAGCGCCCAGCGTTCCAGCAGGAGGTCGCCCTCGCCCTCCACCTCCAGCTTCAGCTTCTTTCCCCGCGTGACCCGCGCCGTCACGGCGGTCACCGCCTGCAGGTGCTCGCGGTCGAGCGCGTCGGCGATGCGCAGGAGCGAGGCGAGCTTCACCACGCGCTGGCGCTCGTCCTCCGGCAGCGCGGTGAAGGCGATGTGGTGCTCGGCGGGGACGCCCTTGCGGTGGTAGCGCGCCACGTTGGCGATGATCTCGATCTCGCGCGGCGTGAACTCGGGCACCTCGCTGTTGGCGATCAGGTAGAGCGAGTGCTTGTGGTGCTTCTTGTAGCCCACGAAGGCGCCGATGTCGTGCAGCGCCGCCGCCGCCAGCAGCATCCGCCGCTCGGCCGGGCCCAGCCCGTGCACCTTCTGCAGCTGGTCGAAGAGCGAGGCGGAGAGGCGGACGACCTGCTGCGCGTGCCCCTCGTCGAACATGTAGCGCCGCCCGATCGCCATCGCCCCGGCGACTGCCTGCCGGTCTTTGCGGTCCTCGTGCGCCTGGTGGCTGGCCACGTCCTCCGCCAGGTCGATCAACAGCCCGTCCTTGAGCCCCACCGCCGGCACCAGCACCTCGGCCGCGCCGGCCAGCGACGCCACGCGCTCGTAGATCATCCCCGCGGGCAGGATCACGTCGGCCCGGTCCTCGCGCAGCCCGAGCTGGTCCACGCGCTGCCGGAAGCTGAGCCGCGACAGCATCTCCATCACCCCGCGCAGCGTCTGCACGGGGACGGCGGCCACGCGCCCGCGGCCGGGGTTCGCGCCCGCCAGCCTGGCCAGCGACTCCGCGTTGCCGCCGGTGGCGATGGTGCCGCGCGGGTTCCAGTGCTGGGCGATGATGGGGATCTGCAGCGTGGCAGCGTACTCGCGCAGCAGGCGCTGGAAGCGGCCGGGGTCATCGCCTGCGCCCGAGAGCTCCTCCAGCAGGCGCACGGATCCCATCACGTGGCTCTCGCTCCACAGGATCCCGCTGGCGTCCACCAGCGACACCTCCACGCTCCCGCCGCCCACGTCCACCGTGATCCACTTGTCGTCGCCCATCGGCACGCGGTTGGCGACGGCGACGTAGACCAGGCGCGCCTCCTCGTGGCCGGTGATCACCTCCAGCTCGATCCCCGCCTCGCGCCGCACGCGCGCCACCATCTCGGGGCCGTTGCGGCTTTCGCGCGTGGCGCTGGTGGCCACCGCGCGGTAGTGGTCGATCCCCAGCGCGTCCATCCTCCCGCGGAAGCGCTTGATTGCCTCCACCGCGGCGTTCATCGCCTCGGGCGTGAGCCTGCCGGAAAGGAAGACGTCGTGCCCCAGGCGCACGGCCACGCGCTCCTCCTCGAGCACCTCGTACTCGCCGAGCGCGCGGAACTCGCCCACCAGGAAGCGGATGGCGTTGGAGCCCACGTCCACCGCCGCCACGCGCAGGGGAAACTTCGGCGCGGCGGCATCCGCCTTCTTGGGCCGGCTGACTGCACGGAGCTGGGGCATCGGGCTGCGTTCGGGGTTCGGCGGGCGGGCGCGCGAAGAGGACGCGCCCGCACCGGCCAGCATCATCCACCCCCGGCGGCCCAGGGTCAAGCCGCCGGGGGTGTCGGGGCAGGGGATCGGCAGAAGCGTGCCGCGCCGTCGGACAGCCCGTCCGGCGGCGCTTTTGCGGCAGCGGCGAAGTTCGAACGAGCGTTCGACACCCGGTTGACACGCGGGTGTGGCCGGGGTAGTGTTCGGGCTCGGGCAAATCCGCGCGCAACGGGCACTTGGGGCCATCGGCGCGCACTCGTTTTCGGCACCTGGGAGCGGCAATCGGGATGAAGGACCTGGTCACCCTGCGCGTCAACGGCGACACCCACCAGGCGGCCGTGCCCACGCACTGGACGCTGCTGGAGGCGCTGCGCTACGCCGTGGGGCTCACCGGCAGCAAGCAGGGGTGCGACAAGGGCGACTGCGGCGCCTGCACGCTCTGGCTGGACGGCGTGCCCACGCTGAGCTGCATCACGCCGGTGTACGAGGGCGTGGGGAAGGAGATCCGCACGGTGGAGGGGCTGGCGGGCTTCCGCACGCCCCCCGGCGTGCCGCACCCGCTGCAGGACGCCTTCGACGTGTGCGGCGCGGCGCAGTGCGGCTTCTGCACCCCCGGCATCCTGATGAGCGCCGCCGCGCTGCTGGAAGAAAACGTGCGCCCCACCCGCGACGAGGTGCGCGAGGCGCTCTCCGGAAACCTGTGCCGCTGCACCGGCTACACCAAGATCCTGGACGCCGTGGAGCTCGCCGCCGCCACCCTGCGCGGCGAGGTGGACGTGACCCCGCGCGGCCCCGAGGTGCTGCTGCCGCCGGATTCGGCGCTCGCGAACGCGGCCGAGGAGGTGGCGGGGTGAGCGGGCGCCGACCGGGCGCCGGCTCCCCCCCACCCCCGGCCCCTCCCCCACCAGGGGAGAGGGATGGGGGAGGGGAGCACACCTCGCATGCCGACGCTCACGCGCGCTGGGAGGTGCCCGCCGGCATGCGCGTCGCCATCCGCGACGCCGCCCGCGCGCAGCGCAGGAACCCCACGCCCAGCGAGTCGCAGCTCTGGGAATCGCTGCGCGGCCTGAGGCTCGACGGGCGCAAGTTTCGCCGCCAGCAGCCCGTCGGCCCCTTCATCGTCGACTTCTACTGCCCCGAAGAGCGCCTCGTCGTCGAAGTCGACGGCGCCGTGCACGAGGGACAGGAGATCAAGGACGCACAGCGCCAGGAAGCCCTCGAATCCCTCGGCCCGCGCTTCGTCCGCGTGACCAACGACGAGGTGAGGTTCGAGCTGCAGACCGTGCTCACGCGCATTCGCCAGGGTTTCGCGAGCAGTTCTCCCCTCCACCACCCCTCCCCCCTTGTGGGGGAGGGGCCGGGGGAGGGGGGTACCCGGCGCTCGGACCACACCCCGCCACGCGCGCAGGCCCCCGCGATGGCCGCCGCGAGCGCGGGTGCGGAGGCTCGCGCTCACCGTAACACGCAGTCCCCCGCGAGGGTCGCATGACCGACTGGAAGCGTTCGTCCGATCCCCCGGCCGAGGGCGGCGGCACCGGCACGCCGCTGGTGAACGAGGTGGAGCGCCCCGACGTGGGCGGCTCCGTCCCCCTTCACCCGCGCGAGGACGACGGGTACGACGCGCCCGGCTACAACGCGGAGCTGAACGTGATCGGCCGGCGCATGCGCAAGACGGACGGGCTCTCCAAGAGCACCGGCCGCGCGCGCTACACCGACGACATCACCCTGCCGGGGATGCTGCACGGCAAGATCCTGCGCTCGCCGCACCCCCACGCCCGCATCCTCTCCATCGACACCTCCGCGGCCGAGGCGCTGCCGGGGGTGTTCGCCGCGGTGACGGGGCACGAGATGCCCACCGAGTACGGCATCATCGTGTGGACGCCCGACGAGCAGGCGCTGGCGACGGAGAAGGTGCGCTACATCGGCGACGGCGTGGCGGCGGTGGCGGCGGTCGACGAGGACACGGCCAACCGCGCGCTGGAGTTGATCCGCGTGGAGTACGAACTCCTCCCCGCCATCCTCGACCCCGAGTTCGCGCTCACGCCCGAGGGCGCCGCGACGCCGGTCCACGCGGCGAAGAAGGAAGGGCACAACGGCAACATCTCCAAGATCGTCAAGCTCGAGTTCGGCGACCTGGAGGCGGGGCTGAAGAAGGCCGACGTGGTGATCGAGGGCGACTACTTCTTCGAGGGCACCACGCACACGCCGATCGAGCCGCACTGCGCCATCGGGATGTGGGAGGAGGGCGGCGCGTCGGTCGGCCGGCTCACCGTCTGGTCGAGCACCCAGGTGCCGCACTACCTGCACCGCGAGCTGGCCAAGGTGCTGGAGCTGGACCCCGCGCGCATCCGCGTCATCCAGCCCGCCGTGGGCGGCGGCTTCGGCGGGAAGAGCGAGCCGTTCGACCTGGAGTTCTGTGTCGCGCTGCTGGCGATGAAGACCGGGCGCCCGGTGAAGATCCTCTACACCCGCGAAGAGGTGTTCCTGGCCCATCGCGGCCGGCACCCGTTCAAGATGAAGTACCGCGTGGGCGCCACGAACGACGGCAAGCTCACCGCGGTGGAGGCGAAGACGCTGCTGGACGGCGGCGCGTACTCGTCGTTCGGGCTGGTGACCACCTACTACTCGGGGCAGCTCCTCACCGCGCCGTACGAGATGCCGGCGTACCGCTTCCACTCGACGCGCGTCTTCACCAACAAGCCGGCGTGCGGGCCCAAGCGCGGCCACGGCAGCGTACAGCCCCGCTTCGCCTTCGAGGTGCAGCTCGACAAGCTGGCCGAGCGGTTGGGGATCGACCCGATCGAGCTGCGGCGCCGCAACTTCATGGGCGGGTATCGCCGGACGGTGAACGAGCTGCGGGTGACGTCCAACGGCTTCCTGCAGTGCCTGGACTCGGTGGAGCGGGCCAGCGGGTGGAAGGGGAAGTTCCGGAAGATGGGGTACGGGCGCGGGATCGGCGTGGCCGGGTCGTGCTACATCTCGGGGACCAACTACCCGATCTACCCCAACAACATGCCCCAGTCCGCCGTGCAGATCCTGGTGGACCGCAGCGGGCGGGTGACGGTGTTCAGCGGCGCCAGCGACATCGGCCAGGGCTCCGACTCCGTGCCCGCCTACATCGTCTGCGAGGAGCTGGGGGTG
>DASQLJ010000591.1:0-2532 GCA_035630095.1 Longimicrobium sp. | reverse complement strand
TACCAGGCGCAGGGCGCGGGGCCGCACCCGGTCGTCGTCTTCCTGCACGGCTACCCCGGCAACGAGCACAACCTGGACCTGGCGCAGGCGGTGCGGCGCGCGGGGTGGCACGCGCTGTACTTCGACTACCGCGGCTCGTGGGGGAGCGGCGGCACCTTCGGCTTCCAGAACGCGCTGGACGACGTCACCGCCGCGGTCGCGTGGCTGCGTTCGACGGAGACGCGCACGAAGTTCGGGGTCGATACGGCGCGCATCGCCGTGGTCGGGCACAGCGTGGGGGGCTGGCTGGCGCTGCAGGCGCCCGCGCGGAACCCGAGCGTCTCCTGCACGGCCGCGCTCGACGCGTGGAACGTGGGCGCGTTCGCGAAGATGGCGCGTGCGAACCCGGGGCGCGACGTCGGCGCGTACTTCCGCGAGACCACCGATCCCGAGTCCGGCCCGATCCGCGGCAACGCGGCCGACATGGTGCGCGAGGCCGTCGCCAACGCCGACGCGTGGGATTTTCTCGCGCAGGCGCCCGCGCTGAAAGACCGCGCCGTGTTCCTCGCCGCGTCCACCACCGACGCCGACGCGGCGCGCGTGGCGCTCACGCAGGCGCTCCAGTCCGCCGGCGCCGCGCACGTCCGCTCCACGCACTACACCGACGACCATTCGTTCTCCTCCAACCGCATCGTGCTGGCGGAGGAACTCGTGCGCTGGCTGCGGACGGAGTGCGCGGCGGTGCAGGGCGGCGGCCGCTGATACCGGGTCCCGCGTAAAGCGTTGATGTAACAAACGGGAAAAATCAACGGCGATGGTTCACGCAGAGTCAGCAGAGTAAGCAGAAACAACCGCTGTTTTCTGCTGACTCTGCTGACTCTGCGTGAGACAGGTCTTTTGCCGGTCCTGGTATGATGTCCCGCGTCCAGCGCGGGAAAATGAGCGGAGGAGCGGAAGCATGGCGAAGGTAGTCGAGCGGATCACGGACGAGCTGCGCGCATTCATCCAGGCGCAGCCGCTGTTCTTCGTGGGCACGGCGCCGCTGGCGGCCGACGGGCACGTGAACCTGTCGCCCAAGGGGCTCGACTGCCTGCGGGTGCTCGGGCCGCACCGGGTGGCGTACCTGGACCTCACGGGGAGCGGCAACGAGACGTCGGCGCACCTGGCGCAGAACGGCCGGATCACGCTGATGTTCTGCGCCTTCCAGGGGCCGCCGAGCATCCTGCGCCTGTACGGCCGCGGCGCCATCGTGCTCCCCGGCGGTGCCGCGTGGGGCGAGTTGCTGCCGCTGTTCCCCGACTACCCCGGTGTGCGGCAGATCATCACCGTCGACGTGCACCGCGTGCAGACGTCGTGCGGCTTCGCCGTGCCGCGGATGGAGCCGGCGGGCGACCGCGACACGCTGCTCCGCTGGGCGCTGAACAAGGGCGACGCGCGGCTGGCGGAGTACCGGCAGGAGAAGAACGCTCGCAGCATCGACGGCCTCCCCGCGCCACTGGCCGCGCAGGGCACGCTGGAAGCCGATGGCGGGTGGCTCGCGGAGGAAGAGGCGGCACGCGCGGAGTGATACGGAGTGCGAAAATGCGGAGACCCGAAACGGAAAAGCGGGTTCCGGGCGTGTCCCTCCGCTGCGCTCCGGGCCGGGCTTCGCGCGCCGTAGGCAACGATACCGCCGTTGCCAACGGCGCCGAGCCGCCGGCGCGCCATGGCCCCGCTCGCTCCGACGACGACAGAGTGGGCGCGCCGGCGTCTCGGCCCTCCGGGCGCGAATCCCTCACGCGAACAACGCGCATCCGGCCGCTGATCTCCATCGTCCGAGGTCCGCGAGGTAGCTTCCCGCGGCGGTCTTCGCGAGATTTCGAGTATCAACGCACGTGAGCTCCGCCCACGCGCGGCCGTGTCGTTTTCCTTCCTCTCGCACTTTCGCACTCAGCCGTTTGATCCAGGGTAACACGCACCAGCCCGCGATCTCGTCGCTCGACCGCCCCGTTCAGTTCCTCAAGGGGGTGGGGCCCGGCCGCGCGCCCCTGCTGCAGAAGCTGGGGCTGCTCACCGCGCGCGACGTGCTGTACCACGCGCCGCACCGCTACGAAGACGCGTCCACCATCACCCGCATCAGCGCGCTGGTGACGGGGATGGACGCCACCATCGTGGGGCGCGTGGTGTCGGCCGGGGTGCTGCCCACGCGCAAGGGGCTGCGCATCTTCCAGGCGGTGGTGAAGGACGACAGCGGGATGATCGAGTGCGCCTGGCCGGGTCAGCCGTACCTCGAGCGGGTGATCCACAAGGGCGACCTGCTCCTCCTCTCCGGCCCGGTCAAGTTCTACCATGGCCGGCAGATGGCCCCGCGCGAGTTCACCGTGGTGGCCGGCGAGGGCGAGAACGCGGCGGAGGAGGGCGGCGGCGCCATCTTCCCCGTCTACCCCGCCACCGAGGGGCTCACCTACCGGCAGGTGCGCAAGCTGGTGCACGACAACCTCGACGACCTGCTGCGCCGCGTGCGCGAGGAAGACGAGGGGATCCCCGCCGACGTGCTGAAGCGTGCCGAGGTGG
>DASQLJ010000590.1:0-4646 GCA_035630095.1 Longimicrobium sp. | reverse complement strand
TCCCCCGCTCGAAGGCGGTGACGTAGTCGGCCTCCACGATCACGTAGCCGAAGAGGTTCATCCGCGCCCCGATCCCCGCGCTGGTCAGGAAGCCGCGCTCGGTGAACGACCCCTGCGGCCCGCGCGCGAAGTTGAGGTTGGTGGTGACCGGGGTGCCGTCGTTGCGCATCACCTTGCCCCACGCCGCGCCCGCGTCCACGAAGGCGATCGCCTCCAGCGGCGGGAGCTGCACCGAGCCGCGCACGGTGTTGCGGATCAGCGGCACGCGCAGCTCCAGGTTGCCCACCGCCACGCGCGAGCCGAAGAGCTGCTCGTACACCTCGCAGTCCTCCTGCGCGCCCGCCTCGCTCTCCAGCTCCGACACGCACCCCTCGGTCACGCTGTTGTAGCTGTAGCCGCGCACCAGCGACGGGTAGCCCAGGAAGATCGCGCTGGGCACCGCCTCGTCGCGCCCGTAGCGGCCGAAGTGCAGCGCGCGGAACGCCAGCGTCACCGGGCGCAGCAGCAGGTAGCGCCGGTAGTCGCCGGTGACCGAGTTGAACTTGAGGTCGCCCAGCGTGGGCGCGATCTCGAAGCGGTAGCGCTGCCCGGCGATCGGGCTGGTGTAGCCGTTGATGGCGTTGTCGTACACCAGCGCCGCCGAGCCCTCGCCCAGGTTCCACCCGCCCAGGCTCTGCTTGTCCTCGGTGTAGTCGACCAGCACCCCGCCCTGGTACGTCCAGTCGCGGATCTGGATGTCCTGCGTGATCCGCCGCACGCCCGCCGCGAACTCCACCCGCTGCACCCGCGAGAACGGGTACTGCAGGATCCCGTAGGCGCTGTTGTCGAAGTAGCGGTAGATCAGCAGCTGGTTGTGCAGGTCGCCGTTCTCGTCGAAGCCCTGCTGCCACCCGCCGGTCACGTACGGCACCCGCTGCGCCGAGGCGCCCCAGTTCCAGCGGCGCTTCTGGTTGAGGTACACGACGTTGAAGCCGATCTCGTCGAGCTGCCCCTGCGCCTGCACGGTGCCGTAGATGGTGTGGTAGCCCAGCACGTCGCTGAAGATGCCGCCCACCCCGCCGTACACCCCGCCGCGCGAGTACGCCCCCGACCCCGTGGCCACGCCCAGCTGCGGCTGGCCCAGGTAGTCGAGCGAGAGGCGCGTGCGGTACGGCGCCACCGCGAAGGTGGCCGGCGCCTCGGGCTCGGGGCGCCCGAAGCTCTCGTCGTGCAGCAGCGTGTACACGCGGTTGTACGCCGGCTCGGCCGGGCGCGGGCTGGGCGGCAGCAGCGCCGCCAGCGGCTCGCCGTTGGCCGCCAGCTGCGGCGCGTCGGGCGCCGTCCCCGCGAGCTGCACGGGGTTGTCGATGGTGTAGATGTTGTAGGCGTTGCGCTCGTAGACCGTGAACACCAGCCGGTTGTCGCGCTGCGCCGACGAGATCGCCGGGCTGAGCGCCGTGATCCCGCTGATGCCGGTGAACAGCTTGGTCACCTGCGTGACCCCGCCGCCGAGCCCCGCCCGGTAGATGTTGGGGATCCCGTTGCGGTCGCTGATGAAGTACAGCCCCTGGCCGTCGGCCGCCCACTGCGGGTTGATGTTCTTCCCCGTCTCCATCCCGGCCAGCACGCGCGTCTGCCCGCTGGGCCAGTCCATCACCGCCAGCCGGTAGTTCCCCCAGGTCAGCGTGCTGATGTCCGTCGCCGCGTCGGTCACGAAGGCCAGCGAGCGGCCGTCGGGGCTGAACGCCGGCTGGATCTGGGCGATCTTGTCGTTGGTGAGCTGCCGCGTCTGCCCGCTGTTCAGGTCGATGGCGTACAGGTCCGAGATGCCGCCCTTGATCCCCGACACCACCACCGTGTTGCCGTCGGCGCTGAAGGTGGGGTTGGTGATCTCGCCCACGCCCTCGATGTCGTACTCGCGCAGCACGCGGGCGCTGGCCACGTCCAGCACCACCAGCACGTCGTGCGCCTTGCGCAGCGCCGAGAAGGCGAAGCGCCGCGAATCCGGCGCCCACGCACCCGACGAGTTGATGAAGCGCAGGCTCCCGTAGTGCGGGTCGAGCGAGGTGCCCTTCACCAGCCGCCGGATCACGCGCCCGGTGCGCGCGTCGGCCAGGTACAGCTCGATGTCGAGCTGGCTGCGCGTGGAGAGGAAGGCGAACTGGCTCCCGTCGGGCGACACCGAGGGGCTCACGTTGTAGCCGCCCACCTTCTCGCGGCTCACCACCAGCGGCGTGGCCGTCTCGCGCGCCTCGCGCTGCACCGTGAGCAGCGGCAGGTAGGTGCGGCGGATGGAGTCGTGCCAGTCGGTGATGATCTGGTCGAGGTCGGAGTTCAGGATCCGCTCGAAGGCGTCCTCGTACGGCACCCCCTGCCCCACCTGCTTCAGGATCTGCCCGATCGCCGCGTCGCCCCAGCGCCCGCCCACGTACGCCCACAGCGCCTGCCCCCAGCGGTAGGGGAAGAAGCGCGGGTCGTAGTTGAGCTGCGTGTGGCTGGGAAGCGTGTTGGTGAGCGCGGCGTCGCGCAGCCACATGCTGGTGTTGGGGTCCACCGGGCCGATGGACAGGTACTCGGCCATCCCCTCCGTGAACCAGAGCGGCACGTTGAAGCGCGCGGCCGCCGCCTCCAGCCCGCCGCCGGCGCGGCCCAGCCCGGTGATGTCGTACTGGAAGGCGTGCACCAGCTCGTGCCCCAGCACGTGGTCGGTCTCGGTGTAGGGGCCGGCGAACGGCAGGATCACGCGCTGCTTGAACGCCTCGGTCACGCCGCCCGTCCCCTCGCCGATCTCGCCCTGGAGCACGGCGGTCTGCTGGAACTCGGGGTGGTTGGCGTAGAGGATCAGCGGCTGGCGCGCCTCGAACTCGTGGTCGAGGATGCGCGAGAGCCGGGCGTACCAGCGCTCCGCCATCCGCGACGCGTCACGCGTGGCCGATTCTTCCTCGGGGTAGAAGTAGAGGTCGAAATGCGGCGAGCGCAGCACGCGGAAGTCGAAGGTGCGGTACTGCACCTTGTTCTGTCCGAAGTACTGCGCGCTCAGGGGGTGCGGCCCGACCAGCGCGGCGGCGGCGACCGCTGCGGCGGCGAGCCGCGCGCACCTGCGTACCATGGGCGACATCGATGCTCCTTCCAATCCCATCGGGTGGACAGGACCGCTCCGGAAAATGAGGCCCGGCACCGGGGCCGGGCCGGGCAGGGGCGGGCACGGGGCCCCCCTTGCTCGTGACAACGTCTATGCGGACGGGCTCGTGACGGCGTCGATTCGCGGCCGAACCCAGCACGTTCCTGGTGTCGGCATCACCCTGCCCGGTGCCGTTCGGTCTAGCGCGCGGGGGCCGCGGCCGGCACCGGCTCGGCCACCACCGGGGTGGGGTCGTCCAGCAGCCGCGTGATCCCCCACAGCAGCAGGGCCAGCACCACCACACCGGCCACCCAGGGCCATGCACCCGGCCCGCGTGGGCCGGCGGCGGTTTCGGCCACCTGCGCTCCTCGTCTCCACTGGTATCCCACGACACGCGCCGCGGCCTGGTGGGCCGGGCGGGCGAGAGGCGGAAACGCAGGGATCGTGCCCCATGCGGACCCAAGCGTTCACGCCCGTTTGCAACGTCTGCACAGGCTTTCGCGCGGCCCTCCGCGCCCGCCGTGACGCGCCCGGTTCCGCCCCTCCATCCTCAGAAACACGCCAGCGCCCGTCCACCCTCTCGGCGCGTTTTCCACGGACGTGTCGGCCGGCCCGGCGGCGCGAGGGGAGATACGTCCGCAACGCCGCCGGCGGATGCGTCTGCGCTCCGTTGCGACGCTGGTCCGGCGCTTGCGCGCACGGTGCGGGTGTAGCGGCGCGCCACAGGGGCGCGTCGCGCGGCGAGGCATCGGGGGAGGGTGTGTCTTGGAGACGACGGACGAAACCGGGGACGAGCAGTCGATGGCGGAACGCGAGCACCGGGCGGGGCACGCCCTGGAGGCCTACCGCGAGCGGCGCAGGCGCCGCCGCGCGGACGACACCTACTTCGGCAGCGCCGACTGCCTGCTGGCGCACGACGACGGCGCGATGGAGGACGAGGCCGAGCGGCTGCGCCGGCGCATGGACGTGGTGGAGGAGGCGCACCAGGCCGGGATGTCGCCCGAGCTCGCCGAGATGGTGTACGACGTGGCGCGCGAGGAGGGGCTGGACCCCGCGCTGGCCTACGAGCTGGTGCGCTCGGGCCTCGGCGTGGCCCCGCCGCCCGACGGCATCGCCAACGCCGAGGCGCAGCCCGCGACCGACAAGTACTACCCCAACTGGCTCCTCCCCGCCGTGCCGACCGACGACGTGCTGCGCGAGCGGATGCTGCGCATGTCGTTCCGGCGCATGCGGGGGAAGCTGGAAGAGCACGACCGCCCCGACGAGGCGTTCCGGGCCTACGCACGCGAGCCGGACGTCGGGCTGTTCGGCTTCTGACGGAGGCTGGGGCGCACCGATGACTCCGCGGACCGGCGCGTGAGTGCGCCAGCGCGCGAGTGCGTCACGAGGTCGGGCGGCACGGATCCGCGGGCGGTGGACGGTGGGTGCAGGCTGTGACGAGGCTCCACGCCGGCTCCGTCGACACCCGCCGGCGCGAAGCGCCCCTCGGTCCCTCTCCCAGGCTGTTCTGGGAGAGGGACAGCCGCGAAGCGGCAGGGTGAGGGCC
>DASQLJ010000589.1:0-4600 GCA_035630095.1 Longimicrobium sp. | reverse complement strand
TGTCCCTCCCCCCAAACAACCTGGCAAACAACCTGGGGGAGGGACGGGTCGGCGTGGCCTGCCGGGGATTGGGGATGCGAACGGCATCGTTGCGCCGGGGCCGGATTTACGGCTTCGCGCGCGGGGTTAGTTCCTTGTCTCCAGTCTCCCAATCGTCCCGAAAACAGCACTCAGAGCCCATGCAGATTCGTCAGCCCTGCTCAATCCGGCACGACGATCCTTTCGCCACACAGAACAACTCGCAGGCCGCGCAGACCGTCCCTCCCCCAGGTTGTTTGCCAGGTTGTTTGGGGGGAGGGACAGGCGAGGAACGAGCCAGGGAGAGGGCCCGCGGTGCCTCGGAATCGCGCTTGGAAGCTCACGGCCGCACCACCCGCGGCGTACGCGCCTCCCAGTCGATCAGCGGCGCGTCGATGATGGCGCTCTGCACGGCATCTGCGATGGCGCGGCGGAGGGGGGCCTGCTGCTGGTTGGCGCTGGTGGGGTTCACGCGGTTGGTGAGGATCACCAGGAAGAGGCCGCGCTCGGGATCGACCCAGATCGACGTGCCCGTGTACCCCGTGTGGCCGAAGCTGCGCGGACTGAAGAAGCGGCCGGCGGACGAGTTGTTGGACGGCGTGTCCCACCCCAGCGCGCGGCTGCTGCGGCCGTACTGCGGCGCCGTCCAGCGCGCCACCGTCTGCGGGCGCAGGATGCGCACGCCGCCGTACTCGCCGCCGTTCAGCAGCATCTGCGCGAAGACCGCCATGTCACGCGCGCTGCTGAACAGCCCCGCGTGCCCGGCGACCCCGCCCAGCGCGTATGCGTTCGGGTCGTGCACCGAGCCCCAGATGTGCCCGCGCGCCGAATCCACCTCCGTGGCGGCGATGCGCGGGCGCAGCATCGGGTCCGGGCGGAAGCCGGTGTCGCGCATCCCCAGCGGGCGGAAGACGCGCGCGTCCAGGAAGCGGTCCAGCGAATCCCCCGCGATCCGCTCGATCACCAGCCCCGCCAGCACCAGGTCCCAGTCGCTGTAGACGGTGCGCGCGCCCGGGGCGTACCGCAGCGGCCGCGCGTCGATCTGCGCCAGGTACTGCTCGCGCCCGCGGTACTCCCGGTACAGCGGCGCAAACGACTCGAACCCGCCGCGGTGGGTGAGGATCTGGCGGACGGTGATGTGCTGCTTGGCCAGGTCGCGCAGCCCCGGCAGATACCAGCTCACCCGCTGGTCCAGGTCCAGCGCGCCCATCTCCTCCAGCATCGCCGCCGCCGTGGTCGTCGCCACCACCTTGGTCACCGACGCCATGTCGAAGAGCGTGCTGTCGTTCACCGCGGGCGAGCCGCCGGCCCAGTCCACCGCGCCGTAGCCGCGCAGGTGCACCAGCCGCCCCCATCTACCTACGGCGATGGAGATCCCGCTCGCCGCGCGGTTGGCGATGGCGGCGTTGGCCATCGCGTCGAGCCGGGCCGGGAGCGACGCATCCATCCCCACCTCCCCCGGCGCGGCGGCGACCAGCGTTCCGACTGGCGCGATCCGCCGTACCGGCGCGGGCGTCTCGGCCGGCGGCGGCTCGGGCGCGGGGGCGGGCGCCACGGCCGGCGGCGGCGTGCAGGCGGCGAGGGCGGCGGCGAGGGGGACGAGTAAGCGTCGATTCACGGGTTTGCGGTGATTTCAGGGGTTGCCAGGATTGCGGGATGCGCAGGCCCGCGGGGCCCTCACCCTGGCTCGTTCCTCGCCTGTCCCTCCCCCCAAAACAACCTGCCAAAACAACCTGGGGGAGGGACCTGGGGCGCTTCGCGCCGGCTACTTCATCTCGGACGCGGATATCGCTCGCGTCCCAACCCCGGCGCGCTCGCTCCGCGCACGTCCGTCCTGGCGCCGTTGAAGTCCGCGAAGGCGGCCTGTGTGCGTTGTAGCCGCGAGGCCGCGAGCTCACTCGCATATTCCCCACGAGGTACGGCCGGTGCACCACCTCTCACCCGCCGACGGCGCGGAGGACGCGGCAGGGGTTGCCCGCCGCCACCACGCCGGTCGGCACGTCGCGCGTGACCACGCTCCCGGCGCCGATCACAGTGTTCGCGCCCACCGTCACGCCGGGGAGGAGGATGCTCCCGCCGCCGATCCACGCGCCGTCGCCCACCGTCACCGGGAGCGCGTACTCCAGCCCGGCGCGGCGGATCGCGGCGTCCACCGGGTGCGTGGCGGTGTAGATCTGCACCGCGGGGCCGATCTGCACGTCGTCGCCCAGCCGGATCGGGGCGCAGTCCAGGAACACGCAGTCGTAGTTGACGAAGCCGTTGCGGCCGATGCGCACGTTGTAGCCGTAGTCGCAGCGGAACGGCGCCATCACCGCCGTCCCCTCGCCGAACCCGCCGAAGAGGCCGGCCAGCAGGCGGAGGGCGGCCTGCTCGTCGCGCGGCGCGGCGGCGTTGAAGCGGTGCAGCAGCTCGCGGGCGCGCAGCCGCTCCGCCACCAGCTCCGGGTCGGTGGCGTTGTACAGCTCCCCCGCCAGCATCTTCGCCTTCTGGCTCGCCGGCATCGGCTACCGCCCCGTGGCGGCGCGCATGATCCCCGTCCCCCGCGGCGCGTCGGGGGTGATGCCCACGGGGAGGCGCCCGCCGATCGGCGCCAGGCCCAGCAGCGCGCGGGCGGCGGCTTCCTGGCACACCGCCTCGCGCCCCCACGCCGCCACGTACGCGGGGACGGAGGGGAACGAGCGCAGCAGGTACGGGCTGCCGAAGCTGATCACCACCAGCGGCTTCCCCGTCGCGGCGAGCTGCTCCACGAAGCGCGCGAAGCCGCCGCCGGCCTCCACCGAGCCGCGGTACTCGCGCGGCGTCACGTAGGCCGAGACCACCACCAGGTCCGCCGCCGCGGCGCGGTCGCGCAGGGTGGCGAAGGCGGTGGCGTCGGTGGCGCGCACCGCGTCCACGGTGCGGTCGGGGCCGGCGAGCGACGCGTTGAACACCGTCCCCGCGGTGCCGCCGCCCTCGCTGTAGGTGATGGAGAGGATGCGCCGCGCGCCGGCCGCCAGCGGCACCAGGTTGCGCCGGTCGCGCACCAGCGTGATCGAGCGCTGCGCCACCTCCATCGCCAGCCGCCGGTGCGGCTCGCTGCCGACGACGGAGGCGAGGTTGGCATCGGCGTAGCGGTCGCGCTCCAGCCGCACGCGCGACTTGCTCTCCAGGATCCGCCGCACCGACTGGTCGATGCGCGCCTCGCTCAGCCGGCCGCCGCGCACCGCCGCCTCGATGGCGTTCAGCACGGCGGGGATGTCGGTGGGCTGCAGCAGGATGTCGGCGCCGGCGTCGATGGCGCGCACGGCGGCGTCGCCCTGGCCGTAGCGGTTGGTGAGCCCGCGCATGTTGAAGGCGTCGGTCATCACCAGCCCGCGGAACCCCATCTCGTCGCGCAGCAGCGCGCGGGTGAGCCTGGGGCTCACCGAGGCCGGCACGTCGTCGCCCGTCACCCTGGGCACGGCGATGTGGGCGACCAGCACCCCGTCCATCCCCGCGGCGATGGCGGTGCGGAAGGGGGGGAGGTCCACGCGGTCCAGCCGGGCGCGGTCGGCGTCCACGCTGGGCAGGTCCATGTGCGAGTCGGTGTGCGTGTCGCCGTGCCCGGGAAAGTGCTTGCCCATGGCCAGCAGCCCGCCCGCGTGCACCCCGCGCACGTAGTCCGCCGCGAAACGCCCCACCGCCGCGGGGTCCTCGCCGAACGAGCGGGTGTTGATGATGGGGTTCAGCGGGTTGGAGTTGACGTCCAGCACGGGCGAGAGGGTGAGGCCCAGCCCCACGGCCCGCCCCTCGCGCCCGATCACCCGCCCCACCGCGAACGCCAGCGAGTCGGACCCCGTCGCCGCCAGCCCCATCACCGGGGGGAAGTCGGTGCCGCTGCCGATCAGCCGCATCCCCGGGCCGCTCTCCAGGTCGGTCACGAAGATGAGCGGCACGGGGGCGTTGCGCTGCAGCGCGTTCACCTTGGCCGCGAACTCGCGCGGCGTCCCCACGCTGATGATGAAGCCGCCCACCCGGTCGCGCCGCACCCACTGCGAGGCGCGCTGCATCTCCTCGTCGCCGGGGCCGGTGTAGCGCCCGCTGATCCACGCCAGCACCATCTGCCCCGCCTTTTCGCGCAGCGAGAGCGAGCGGAGCGTGCGCTCCACCCAGGCCGCGTCGGGCGCGGCGAGGGCGGAGTAGGCGGGCGGGCGGGCGCTGTCGGGCTTGACCACCACGGCGGGTGCCGCGGCGCGCGCCACGTCGGGCGCGGGCTCACGCGAGGTGGAGCACGCCGCGGCCGCCGCCGCGAGGGCGAGCGGGAGCAGGCGAAGGTCGGATCGTTTCACGGCTTGCGGTTTCCTGGCGCGGGATCGGGGCAACGGCCTACCGCAACCGTCAAACGGGGTGCCACGGGGATAGGGTGGGCGAAAACGGCAGTGCGCGAGCGCGAGCCCCCCGGGCCCTCACCCTGCCGCTTCGCGGCGGTCCCTCTCCCAAAACAACGGGGGAGAGGGACCGGGGGCGCTTCGCGCCGGCTACTTCGTCTCGCGCTGACGTTGCATCGGGAGCGGCGGGATTTCTTGCGCGCGCGAGAACGGCGGTCACGCAGAAGCCGGTAGTC
>DASQLJ010000588.1:0-10301 GCA_035630095.1 Longimicrobium sp. | reverse complement strand
CCCCAGCGGCCGCCCCACCATCTGCCGGCGCACCGTCTCCGCGCCCACGCGGTGCGCGGCGCAGATGATGGTCGTCTCCGTCGGGCCGTAGAGGACGTTGACCGCGGCCGCGGGGAAGACGCCGCGCATCTCCTCCAGCAGGTCGGGCGCAACCGCGTCGCCGCCCACGAACGCGGCGCGCATCGCGGCGAGCGTCCCGTCTCCCGCGCCCCGGATCTCCTCGACGATGCGGCGCATCAGCGCGGGGACGGCGTGCAGCACGGTGGCCCAGCGCAGGTCGTCCGCCAGGCCGTGCACGTCCATCACCCGCTCGCGCGGGACCATCCTCACGGCGGCGCCGGCCAGCAGCGGCAGCACCGACTCCAGCAGCCAGATGTCGAAGGCGAAGCTGGCGATCGAGAGGACCCGGTCCGCCGGCGCGAAGGCGAACGTCTCGCGCGCTACGGCCAGGGTGGAGACCAGGCCGCGGTGCTCCACCAGCACGCCCTTGGGCCTGCCGGTGGAGCCGGAGGTGTAGATGACGTACGCCAGGTGCGCCGGCCGCGTCCCCCGATCCCCGGGATCCGTCGCGGGCCGGTCCGCCCAGCGCCACGCGTCGCCGTCGAGCGCAACGACCGGCATCCCCGCGTCCGCGAAGCCGGCGGCGAGCGCGTCCTCGGTCAGCAGCACCATCGGGGCGCTGTCTTCCAGCATGTAGCGCAGCCGGTCTTCCGGGTACGCGGGGTCGAGCGGCACGTAGGCGCCGCCCGCCTTGAGCACGCCGAGGATGCCCACCATCATCTCCAACCCGCGCTCGACGCAGATCGCCACCCGCGCGTCGGGTCCGACGCCGAGATCGGCGAGGTGGTGCGCCAGCCGGTTGGCGCGCGCGTTCAGCTCGGCATAGCTCAGCGTCTCGCCCTCGAACTGCAGCGCGTCCGCGTCCGGCGTGCGCGCCGCCTGCGCCTCGAAGAGCGCGTGGATGCACGCGTCGCGCGGGTAGTCGGCGGTGGAGGCGTTCCAATCCTCCACCACCTGCCGACGTTCGCCGGCGGACAGCAGCTCCAGCCGCGTCACCGGGCGGACGTCGTCGGCGGCCATCGCCTCCAGCACGCGGCGGAGGTAGCCCAGGTGGCGCTCCACCGTCTCGCGCTCGTACAGCGCGGTCGCGTAGGTGATGCCGCCCACGATGCGTTCGCCGGCCTCCTGCAGCGACAGCGACAGGTCGAACTTGGAGGTGGTGGCCTGCTCCCCGCCGGCGGAGCCCAGGCGCAGGCCGGGCAGCTCCAGGCGCTCGGCGGCCGCGTTCTGCCAGGTGAACATCACCTGGAAGAGCGCGCCGTGGGCCAGGCTGCGCACCGGCTGCACCAGTTCCACCACCTGCTCGAAGGGGATGTCCTGGTGCTGCTGCGCGTCGAGCGTGCTGGCCTTCACCCGCGCCAGCAGCGCCGCCACCGTCGGCGCGCCCGAGAGGTCGAGACGGAGCGCCAGGGTGTTGATGAAGAAGCCGATCAGCCCCTCGATCTCCGCGCGCCCCCGGTTGGCCGTGGGCATCCCGATGACGACGTCGTCCTGCCCGGAAAGGCGGCCGAGGACGACCGACCAGCCGGCCAGCAGCGTCATGAACGGCGTGGTCCCGTGGCGGCGGCCCAGCGCGCGCAGCGCGGCGGTGAGCCCGTCGTCCAGCGCCACCTGCGCCGCGGCGCCGGCGAAGTCCTGCTGCGCCGGCCGCGCGTGGTCGGTCGGCAGCTCCAGCAGCTCGGGCGCGCCGGCGAGCGTGCGCTTCCAGTAATCCGCCTGCCGCTGCAGCACCTCGCCGCTCACCCAGCGCCGCTGCCACGCCGCGTAGTCGGCGTACTGGATCGCGAGCGGCGGCAGCGGATCGGCCTCGCCCCGGCGGAAGGCGCCGTAGAGCGCGCCCAGCTCGCGCACGAACACCCCCATGCTCCACCCGTCCGAGACGATGTGGTGCATCGTGACCAGCAGCAGGTGGTCGTCGACCGCGAGACGCAGGAGACGGCCGCGGATCAGCGGCCCGTGCGCCAGGTCGAACGGCGCGCCGGACTCCTCCGCCGCCAGCCGGCGGACCTCGCCCTGCACGTCGGCGTGGCCGGCCAGGTCGTGCTCCACCAGGCGGAAACCGCTCTCCTCCACCGCCACCACGCGCTGCTCCGGCTCGCCGTCCACCAGGTGGAAGACGGTGCGCAGCGCCTCGTGGCGCGCGACGATGCGGTCGAGCGCGCGGCCCAGCGCGGCGCGGTCGAGCTCGCCGTGCAGCCGCAGGCGGGTGGGGATGTTGTAGCTGCCGCCGGTGCCGCCGAGCTGCTCCAGGAACCAGAGCCGCTGCTGCGCGAACGACAGCGCCAGGGGATGATTTCGATCCGCGGGCTCGATCGGCTGCAGCTCCGTCCGCGCGGCGCTCTCCATCCCGCGCGCGAAGTCGGCCAGCACGGGGCGCACGAAGAGGTCGCCGAGCGCGACCTCCACGCCCAGCGCGTGGCGGACGCGCGAGGTGATCTGCACCGCGCGCAGGGAGTGTCCGCCCAGCTCGAAGAAGTTGTCCCAGCGGCCGACACGGTCGACGCCCAGCATCTCCGCCCAGATCGCCGCCAGCGCAAGCTCGGTTTCGCCGGCGGGCGCCTCGTAGCCGCGCGTGGCGAAGGCGTCCCCCTCGGGCGCGGGGAGCGCCTTGCGGTCGACCTTGCCGTTGGGGGTGAGCGGGAGGCGGTCCAGGTGCACGAAGGCCGCGGGGAGCATGTGCTCCGGCAGCCGCTCGGCCAGGTGCGCGCGCAGCGCCTGCGCGTCGATCTCCCCATCACCCACGCAGTACGCGACCAGACGGGTGTCGCCCGGCACGTCCTCGCGGGCGACGACGACGGCTTCGCGGACGTCCGCGTGCTCGGCCAGGCGCGTCTCGATCTCGCCCAGCTCGATGCGGAAGCCGCGCACCTTCACCTGGAAGTCGGTGCGGCCCAGGAACTCCAGCGTCCCGTCCGCGCGCCAGCGTGCGAGGTCGCCGGTGCGGTACATCCGGCTCCCCGCGGGCCCGAACGCGTCCGGGACGAAGCGCTCGGCCGTCAGCCCCGGCCGGCCGAGATACCCGCGCGCCACCCCCGCGCCGGCTACGTGCAGCTCGCCCGCGACGCCGACGGGAACCGGCTCCCCCGCCCCGTCCACCAGGTAGACGCGGGTGTTCGCGATCGGCCGGCCGATGTGCAGCGCGCCGCCGGGCTCGACAGCGCCGGAGGTGGCGACGACCGTCGTCTCCGTCGGCCCGTAGTTGTTGACCAGCGCCGTCGAGCCGAGCTCCGCCGGCAGGTGGCGCAGCCGGTCGCCGCCCACCAGCAGCGCGCGCAGGTGCGGGTTGGCCATGCCGCGCGCGAAGGCGAACTCGGCCATCGGCGTGGGGAGGAAGCTCACGTCAAGCGGCTGCGACGCCCACCACGCCAGCAGCGCCTCGGGGTCGCGCGCGTCGGCCGGCAGCACCAGCGCCGCGCCCGCGCAGAGCGTCGGCCAGATCTCCCACGCCGCCGCGTCGAAGCCCACGCCGGCCACGCTGGACGAGCGCTGCCCGGCCTCCACGCCGAACGCCGCGCAGTGCCAGGCGACGAGGTTGGCCAGGTTGCGGTGCGCGACGGCCACGCCCTTGGGCCGGCCGGTTGAGCCGGAGGTGTAGATGACGTACGCGAGATGCGCCGGCATCAGCCCGCCCCGCGGCGGATTCGTATCTAGCGCGCCCACCCACGCCTCGCCGGAATCGAGGTCGAGCACCGGCATGGAGATGTCGACGAAGAGCCCGTCGAGACTCCCCGCGAGCGAGCCCTGGGTGAGCACCGCGGCGGGCGCGCTGTCGTCCAGCATGAAGCGCAGCCGCTCGACGGGATAGGCGGGATCCATCGGCACGTATGCGCCGCCCGCCTTCAGCACCGCCAGCAGCCCCACCACCATCTCCGGCCCGCGTTCGACGCAGATCGCCACGCGCGCGTCCGGGCCGACGCCGAGCGAGCGGAGATGGTGCGCGAGGCGGTTAGCCCGCGCGTTAAGATCCTCGTAAGTCAGCTCAACGTCGGTAGATACGACCGCCGGCGCGTCCGGCGCGTGCTCGACACGGGCCTCGAACAGCTCGTGGATGCAGGCGTCGGCGGGATAGTCGGCGGCGGTGTCGTTCCACGTTTCCACCACCTGCCGCCGCTCGGGCGCGGAGAGCAGCGCCAGCCGGTGCACGGGCTGGTGCTCGTCGGCGGCGATCGCCTCCAGCACGCGGCGCAGGTAGCCGAGGTGGCGGTCGATGGTCGCGGGCTCGAACAGCGCGGTCGCGTAGGCCACGCTCCCCACGATGCGCCCGCCCGCCTCGCCCATCACCAGCGAGAGGTCGAACTTGGCGGCCGTGCTCGCCGCCGCGCCGACGGAGCCCACGGTGAGGCCGGGGAGATCCGGGCCGCCGGTGCCCGCGTTCTGCCAGGTGAACATCACCTGGAAGAGCGGCGTGTGCGACAGGCTCCGCGCCGGCTGCAGAAGATCCACCACCTGCTCGAAGGGGATGTCCTGGTGCTGCTGCGCGCCGAGCGCCCCGGCCTTCACCCGCGCCAGCAATTCCGCCAGCGTGGGCGCGCCCGCCAGCTCCACCCGCACCGCCAGGGTGTTGATGAAGAAGCCGATCAACCCCTCGATCTCCGCGCGCCCCCGGTTCGCCGTCGGCGTGCCGATGACGAGATCGGTCTGGCCGGAGAGGCGGCCGAGGACCGCGGCCCAGCCGGCCAGCAGCGTCATGAACAGCGTGGTGCCGTGGCGCCGGCTCACCGCCTTCAGCGCCGCCGTGAGCGCCTCGTCCAGCTCCAGCGCCGCCGTGGCGCCGGCGAAATCCTGCTGCGCCGGCCGTGGGCGGTCCGCCGGCAGCGCCAGCAGCTCGGGCGCGCCGGTCAGCGTCTCCGTCCAGTAGTCGGCCTGGCCCTGCAGCACGTCGCCCGACACCCAGCGCCGCTGCCACGCGGCGTAGTCCGCGTACTGGATCGCCAGCGCGGGGAGCGGATCGCCCTCGCCGCGGCGGAAGGCACCGTAGAGCGCGCCCAGCTCGCGCGTGAAGACGCCCATCGACCAGCCGTCCGAAACGATGTGGTGCATGGTCACCACCAGCACGTAATCCTCGTCCGCCAGCCGGATCAGCCGCCCGCGGATCAGCGGCCCGCGCACCAGGTCGAACGGCGCGGCCGCCTCCTCCGCCATCAGCCGGCGCAGCTCGGCGCCCGTGTCCTTTTTGTCCTGCAAATCGTGGTCGACGAGGAGGAAGCGGCTCTCTTCGATTGCCGCAACGAGCTGCGTCGGCTCGCCATCCACCACGTGGAAGGTCGTGCGCAGCGCCTCGTGGCGCGCGACGATGCGGTCGAGCGCGCGAGCCAGCGCATCGCGATCGAGCGCCCCGTGCAAACGCAGGCGACTGGGGATGTGGTAGCTGCCGCCGAGCCCGCCGAGCTGCTCCAGGAACCAGAGCCGCTGCTGCGCGAACGACAGCGGCAGGGGATGATTTCGATCGACCGGCTCGATCGGCTGCAGTTCGGCCCGGGCGGCGCCCTCCATCCCGCGCGCGAAGTCCGCCAGCACGGGGCGCACGAAGAGGTCGCCGAGCGCGACCTCCACGCCCAGCGCCTGGCGGACACGGGAGACGACCTGCACCGCGCGGAGCGAATGCCCGCCGAGCTCGAAGAAGTTGTCGCGCCGACCCACCCGCTCCACGCCCAGCATCTCCGCCCAGATCCCGGCCAGCGCCTCTTCCGCCGCGCCCTCGGGCGCCTCGTAGCCGCGGGTCGAGAAAGCGCCGCCGTCGGGCGCGGGGAGCGCCTTGCGGTCTACCTTGCCGTTGGCGGACAGCGGCATGGCGGCGAGGTGGACGTAGGCGGCGGGGACCATGTGCTCCGGCAGCCGCTCCAGCAGGTGGGCGCGCAGCGCCTCCGCCTCCAGCGCCTCGGCGGCGACGTAATACGCCACAAGCCGCGGGTCGCCGGGCACGTCCTCGCGCGCCACCACGACGGTCTCGCGCACCGCGGCGTGATCGGCCAGCCGCGCTTCGATCTCGCCCAGCTCGATGCGGAAGCCGCGCACCTTGACCTGGTGGTCGTTGCGGCCCAGGTACTCGATCGCCCCCTCGGCCAGCCAGCGCGCGAGGTCGCCGGTGCGGTACAGCCGCGCGCCAGGGTGGGCGGAGAACGGGTCGGGGACGAAGCGCTCCGCCGTCAGCGCGGGCCGGCCGAGATAGCCGCGCGCCACCTGCACGCCGCCGATGTGCAGCTCGCCGGCGACGCTCACCGGCACCGGCTCGCCACCCTCGTCGAGCACGTACAGCCGCGTGTTGGCGATCGGCGCGCCGATCGGGATGCGCGGCCGCACGTCGTCCGCGCGGCACTCCCACGCCGAGACGTCCACCGCGGCCTCGGTCGGCCCGTAGAGGTTGTGCAGCTCGACGTGCGGCAGGCGCGCGTGGAACTGCCTGACCAGCGAGGCGGGAAGCGCCTCGCCGCTGCAGACGACGCGCTTCAATCCCGCGCAGCGCTCCACCTCCGGGTGCTCGAGGAAGAGCTGCAGCATCGAGGGGACGAAGTGCAGCGTGGTGATCCCCGCATCGCGCACGGTATCAATCAGATAGCCCGGATCCTTGTGGCCCTCGGGCCGCGCCATCACCAGCCGCGCGCCCACCATCACCGGCCAGAAGAACTCCCAGACGGACACGTCGAAGCTGAACGACGTCTTCTGCAGCACCGCCTCGTCCGCCTGGAGGCGATACGCATCCTGCATCCACGCGAGGCGGTTCACGGCGCCGCGGTGGTGGCACATCACCCCCTTCGGCCGCCCCGTCGAACCCGAGGTGTAGATGACGTAGGCGAGATGATCCGGCGTCGCGGCGGGCGCGGGATTCGTCGCCGGAGCCGTCGTCCACGCCGCCGCCGGGCCGTCGAGCGGGACGATGGGGATGCCAGCGTCCGCGAAGCGCTCCGCCAGCGCAGCCTGGGTCAGCAGCACCATCGGCGCGCTGTCTTCCAGCATGTAGCGGAGGCGGTCCTCCGGGTACGACGGATCCAGCGGGACGTACGCGGCGCCAGCCTTCAGCACGCCGAGCAGCCCCATCATCATCCCCAGCCCGCGCTCCATGCACAGCGCCACCCGCGCGTCCGGCCCCGCGCCGAGCGTGCGCAGATGGTGCGCGAGCTGGTTCGACCGCGCGTTCAGCGCCGCGTACGTCAGCGAATCGCCTTCGGATACGACGGCGACCGCGTCCGGCGTGCGCGCCACCTGCGCCTCGAACAGCGCATGGATGGTCGTCTCGGACGGATACGCGGCGCCGGTGTCGTTCCATCCTTCGACGACCTGCAGCCGCTCCGCCTCGGAAAGGAGCGCCAGCCGGCCGACCGCGCGGTGCTCGTCGGCCACCATCGCCCCGAGCACGCGGTGCACGTAGCCGAGGTGGCGCTCGATCGTCTCCGCCCGGAAGAGCGCGGTGGCGTACACGGCGCCGCCCACGATGCGGCCGCCCGCCTCGCGCAGCGACAGCGACAGGTCGAACTTGGCGGTGGTGTCGGGCGCCGCGCCCAGCGAGCCCAGGCTGAGCCCCGGCAGCGCCAGCGCGTCGCCCGACGCGGGCTGCCAGGTGAACGTCACCTGGTACAGCGGCGTGTGCGCCATGCTTCGCGCGGGCTGCACCAGCTCCACCACCTGCTCGAACGGGATGTCCTGGTTCTGCTGCGCGCCCAGCGTCAGCGCCTTCACCCGCCCCAGCAGCGCCGCGACCGTCGGCGCGCCGGAGAGGTCGAGACGGAGCGCGAGCGTGTTGATGAAGAAGCCGATCAGCCCCTCGATCTCCGCCCGCCCCCGGTTGGCCGTGGGGGTGCCGATCACGAGATCGGCCTGCGCGGAAAGGCGGCCGAGCACCACCGCCCAGCCGGCCAGCAGCGTCATGAACAGCGTGGTGCCGTGGCGGCGGGAGAGCGCCTTGAGCCCCGCCGTGAGCGCCTCGTCGAGCTGCAGCGGCGCGACGGCGCCGGCGAACTCCTGCTGCGCCGGCCGCGGGTGGTCCGCCGGCAGCGCCAGCAGCTCGGGCGCGCCGGTGAGCGAATCCCTCCAGTACTCGACCTGCCGGCGCAGCACATCGCCGGTGACCCAGCGCCGCTGCCACGCCGCGTAGTCGGCGTACTGGATCGGGAGCGCGGGGAGCGGGTCCGCGTCGCCGCGGCGGAAGGCGCCGTACAGCGCGCTCAGCTCGCGGAGGAACACGCCGCTGGACCACCCGTCGGAGACGATGTGGTGCGTGGTCACCAGCAGCACGTGGTCGTCGTCCGCCAGCCGGATCAATCGCCCGCGGATGAGCGGCCCGCCCTCCAGGTCGAACGGGGCGCCCGCCTCGCGCGCCATCACCCGCCGCAGCTCGGCCTGCGGATCGGCGAGCCCGCCCAGGTCGTGCTCCAGCAGGTGGAAACCGCGCCCCTCCGCCGGGGCGATGCGCTGCACCGGCGCGCCGTCCACGCTGTGGAAGACCGTGCGCAGCGCCTCGTGCCGCGCGACGATGCGGTCCAGCGCCGCGAGCAGCGCGTCGCGGTCGAGCTCGCCGTGCAGGCGCAGCCGGTTGGCCACGTGGTAGGTGCTCCCCATCCCGCCGAGCTGCTCCAGGAACCAGAGCCGCTGCTGCGCGAACGACAGCGCCAGCGGCTGAGTGCGGTCCGCGGGCTCGATCGCCTGCAGGTCGGCGCGCGCGGCCGTCTCCATCCCGCGGGCGAACTCCGCCAGCACCGGCCGAACGAAGATGTCGCCGAGTGCCACGTCCACCCCCAGCACCTGGCGGACGCGGGAGACGATCTGCACCGCGCGCAGCGAGTGGCCGCCCAGCTCGAAGAAGTTGTCCCAGCGGCCCACGCGCTCCACGCCCAGCATGTCCGCCCAGATCTCCGCCAGCGCGATCTCGGTCTCGGTCGCGGGGGGCTCGTAGGCGCGCGTGGCGTAGGCGTCGCCCTCCGGCGCGGGGAGCGCGCGGCGGTCCACCTTGCCGTTGGGCGTGAGCGGAAGCCACTCCAGCCGCACGAACGCCGCGGGGAGCATGTGGTCGGGGAGCCGCTCGGCCAGGTGAGCGCGGAGCGACTGGACATCGACCGCCTCGTCCGCCAGGTAGTAGGCGACCAGCCGCACGTCGCCGGGCACGTCCTCGCGCGCCAGGGTCACCGCGTCGCGCACGGCGGCGTGCTCCGCCAGCCGCGCGTCGATCTCCCCCAGCTCCACCCGGAAGCCGCGCACCTTCACCTGGAAGTCGGTGCGGCCCAGGAACTCGACGACGCCGTCCGCACGCCAGCGCGCGCGGTCGCCGGTGCGGTACAGCCGCGCGCCGGGCGTGGCGGAGAACGCGTCGGGGACGAAGCGCTCCGCCGTCAGCGCCGGCCGGCCCAGGTAGCCGCGCGCCACCTGCGCGCCGCCCACGTGGAGCTCGCCCGCCACGCCGACGGGGACCGGCTCGCCGGCGCCGTCCAGCACGTACACGCGCGTGCGCCCCAGCGGCCGGCCGAGGGGGACGGTGCCGGCGGATGTATCGTCATCGTCCACCGTGTTGGTCAGCACGCCCACCGTGGTCTCGGTGGGGCCGTAGTGGTTGATGACGGCCATCCCGGGCGCGCGCCGCCTCAGCTCGCCCACCCACGCGCGCTGCGACGCCTCGCCGCCGAGAATGAGGCGCTGACGCGGGAGCCCCTCCGTCCCGCTCGTACTGGAGAGTAGCGCCGCGAGATGCGACGGGACGATCTTGAGCACGTCGATCTCGTGCCGCCCCATGTACGCGGAGAAGCGCTCGGCCGAGGTCGCCGTTTCGTGCGGGAGCAGGTGCAGCGTGCCGCCCGTGATCAGCGCGGGGAAGAGGACGGTGTTGCCCAGGTCCGCCGCGGGGGTGGAGACGAGCGCGTGGCTCATCCCCCGCTCCAGCCCCAATCGCTCCGTGATGGCGCGCGCGTAGCTGGCGAGCTGGCGGTGCTCCACCACCACGCCCTTCGGCTGGCCGGTGGAGCCGGAGGTGTAGATCACGTAGGCGGGATGACTTGGCGTCACTCCGACCGACGCCAGAGCGCTCGCCGGCGCGTCGATCCACGCGGCGCGCTCGCCATCCAGCACGACGACCGGGATCCCCGTGTCCGCGAAGCGCGCGGCGAGCGCGTCCCGCGTCAGCAGCACGACGGGCGCGGAATCGTCCAGCATATAGCGCAGCCGGTCTTCCGGGTACGCGGGGTCCATCGGAACGTAGGCCCCGCCGGCCTTGAGCACGCCCATCAGCCCCACCACCAGCTCAACCCCGCGCTCCGCGC
>DASQLJ010000587.1:0-14560 GCA_035630095.1 Longimicrobium sp. | reverse complement strand
CGCACGCAGTCGCGGCCGAGCACCGTCGCCGTCCCCGAGGTGGGCCGCGCCAGGCCCAGCAGGAGCTTCACCGCCGTGGTCTTCCCCGCCCCGTTAGGCCCCAGCAGCCCCGTGATGCCGCCGGCGGGCACGCGCAGCTCCAGCCCGGCCAGCGCCGGCCGCGCCGCCCGGTCGCGCGGGAGCCAGCCGTAGCGCTTCACCAGCGCCTCGGTCCGCACCGCGTCGGTCACCCGGCGCGCTCCGCGTCCGCGCGCTCGCGCAGCGTCTCGGCCACCACGTCGGCCAGCTCCTCCGTCCCGTAGCCCAGCGCGCGGCCCTCGGCCCAGAGCTGGTCGATGAACTCGTTCAGCCGCCGGCGGCGCTCCTCGTCGCGCAGCCGCGGCGCCCCGTACGACACGAACCACCCCCGCCCCGCCACGCCCTCCAGCAGCCCCGCGTGCTCGAGCTCGCGGTAGGCGCGCACCACCGTGTTGGGGTTGATCACCAGCTCGGCGGCGAGCTGCCGCACCGACGGGAGCTGCGTGCCCGGCGCGAGCGCGCCGCTGGCGGTGGCGTGCTTGATCTGCCGCATCAGCTGCAGGTAGATCGGCTCGCCACTGTTCGGCCGCACCTCGAACATCGCAGGCATGGTGATCCGCAACTGTATTGGTGTCTTGACACAGTGCGCTACTGTATCGATCTTATGATACAGCGGCGCGGGTGCGAACGCCAGCGCGCCGCCATTCTCCTTCGTCATCCCCCCACGCCCGCACGGGTCACGATGAACCCAGCCAACCGCCGTCTCGCCGCGCTCGCCCTGGTGCTGGGCGCCGGGCTGTCTCCGCTCGCCGCGCACCCCGCCGCCGCGCAGCGCGGCACCACCATGCGCGTGAACGCCGCCGATTCGCTCACGTCGATCGTCCCCCGCCAGCGCGCCTCGTCGGCCGAGGCGGCGCTCCGCACCCGCGATGGGCAGGTGGCGGTGCTGCTGCTGGACAGCGAGCTGGTCGTCCAGTTCACCGACGAGGGGCTGGACCGGGTCACCCGCGACGTGGGCCGCGCGGAGAGCGCGCAGGGGGCGGCGGCGCGGATCCTGGCACGGATGCTGGGCGCCGGCATGGCCGGGCTGCTCGACCACGGCATCGCCTGCCGCCTCTCCGAGCTCCGCGGCACGAGCGCGCAGGGAAGCCGGCTGCTGGTGGAAGACCGGCGCGGCCGCTCCGTCTTCTCCGAGATGGAGGTGAACGGGAAGCAGGTAATGGACGACTTCCCGCCCGCCGAGGCCCGCCGCTTCAGCGAGGCGGTGAACCGCGCCATCCGCCGCCACCGCG
Source organism: Longimicrobium sp. (assembly GCA_035630095.1). Lineage (GTDB taxonomy): Bacteria > Gemmatimonadota > Gemmatimonadetes > Longimicrobiales > Longimicrobiaceae > Longimicrobium. The sequence continues at coordinate 13,250 of DASQLJ010000587.1, read as the reverse complement.
CCACCGTGAGCGGCACGCGCCGCTGATCGGGGACGGGACACGTCGCCTCTCCGCCGCACGCGGAGTATTCGGCAGCCGCGGGGGCTATCCGCGGCTGCCGAATGCGTTCCGCCACCGCCACGACGGCGCTGCGGCAGGGGCGGATCGCCTACGGCTGCTCCTGCCGCGCGGCGAGGTAGGCGTCGTAGATCGCGCGCGGGTTCGAGGCGTAGATCTCGGTGAAACCGCACGAGGCGCAGAGGGTGGCGTTGAGGTCGCTCGGCACCAGCTCCTTGAAGATCCACGCGCTCGGCTTCTTCTCGATCCCCACCTGCAGCTGCCCCTGCGCGTTGTAGTCGCCGCGATCGATGATGCGGACGCTAGGGACGATCTCGCTGGAGCCGCACTTCGGGCAGGTCGTCATCTCGGGCATGGATCGCGGTTGGTGATGATGTGATGATCTCGATCTCCGCATGGCGATCGGCGGCGGACATCGGTCAGCCCCGCAGCGCGGCCTCCGCGACCGCCAGCGCGGCCATGTCCTCGCCCACCGCGACCGCGAGGTCCGGGAGCCCGGCGTCCGACGTGAGCGCCCGCCGAACGTGATAGGCGGCGAAGGTCGCGGCCGCGGCGGCGAGCGCGCCGACCAGCGCTCCGGCGATGGCGGACTCGCGCCCGCGGCGCGCCACCACCGCGCCGCAGAGCGCGCCGGCCGCCATCCGCGCGCCCAGCGGACCGGCGTCGGTACGGTTCGGGATGATGGGGAGCTTGTCCGCCACGAGCTCCGCGACGGAGGCGAGCCGCAGCGCCGTCGGCGCGGAGGGATGCGCGAACAGCCGTTCGAGCTCGCCGGACGACTTTCCCGCGCCCGCCATGTGCCGGCTGAGCGCGGCCGGCGCCGCCATGCTTCGCATCCCCGCCGCCGCGCCCAGCGCCGCCGCCCGCGCGAGTACCGACAGATCCGCCATCCGATTCTCCGACCGAAGTCCACGTTCCCGTGCGTCGTGACGACTGTCGTCACGGGCGGGAATAGCCCGACGCGCAGGGACGATGCCGCGGAGTAGATGTTGCCCGGCGTCGGCAGTCGGCCCGAGCCACCGCCGCGCGTGCGAACCGATCTATACCGCTTCCAAGGCATCATTCTGGGTCCGGCCTGACCTGCTCTCAGAGGTCACAGAGAACACAGAGCACTCCTCCGTGTCCTCTGTGACCTCTGTGAGAAATCATGGCACCCGATCCCCGAACGATCCCTGGTGATCGCGTATCAGTCGCCTGTGCCGGTTCCCGCGACGACGGATGGATCGTCGTCCGGCGAATACCTCATCGCGAACGATCCCGTCGTCTCCGGCAATCCGCACCATCTTCCAGAATCATCCACCTGGCCGAGACGCCGGTGCGCCTCGCAGCGACAGCCGCTGTTTCCGGGCTCCGAACAGGCGCCGATCAGCGCGCTCAAATCGTCCAGCCTCTCGCCGGCCATGCGATAGCCGGCGTGGTCGACCGCCTCGGCGTCCAGGCTCCCGCGGCGCGACTCCTCGTAGACGGCGGCCGCACGGAATCCGCAGCGGGCGCATCCGACGATCTGCACCGCGATCTCGTCCGACCGGCTGTCGGAGGGCAGCTCGATGGACGCGGCGATGGCCAGCGAGCCGGGATCGGCGCATTCCGGGCAGGCAAACGGCATGGAGATGCACCTGGGTCGATGGATCGATCCGCGGCGGCTCGGATCAGACCGGCTTCGCCACCATCAGGGATCGTCGTCAGGATCGGGACGAGCCACTCCCACGCCGCACGAGAATGCCCTCGTTCGACTCAGACGGCGCGGCCAGCTCGGTCCGGTTGCGGCCGCCGGCCTTGGCGCGGTAGAGCGAGTCGTCGGCGCGGCGCGCCATGTCGGCGAAGCCGTCGTCGCCGGGCGTCCACTGGGCGGCGCCCACGCTCACGGTCACGCGCAGCTCGGGGTCCAGCTCGCTCCAGTCCACGCGCTCCACGGCGCCGCGCAGGCGCTCGGCCACCTCCACCGCCACCTTGCCATCGGCGCCGGGCATCAGCACCACGAACTCCTCGCCGCCGGTACGGCCGATCACGTCGTCGTGGCGGATCGCGGCGCGGCAGGCGGCGGCCACCCTCTGCAGCACCCGGTCGCCCGCCTCGTGGCCGAAGGTGTCGTTGATGCGCTTGAAGTGGTCCACGTCCAGCGCCAGCACGCTCAGCGGGCCGGTTCCCTGGCGGGCGCCGTCCACGCGCGCCTCGGCGATGTGGAGGAGGTGGCGGCGGTTGGGCAGGCGCGTCAGCTCGTCGGTGAGGGCCAGGGTGCGCAGCATCCGCGCGTTCAGGATGTGGCGCACGACCAGGTAGCCGAGCGTGGCGATGACGGCCAGCGTGAGCACGATCACCGCCGTCTGCAGCCAGCGGATGCGCTCGGCGTCCCTCAGCGCGCGGCCGCGCAGCGCGTTCTCGCGCACCAGCGCGCGGTTCTCCTGCTCCTTCTTCTCGCTGTCGAACTGCACGCGCAGCCGGCTGGTGGTCTCCTCGCGCAGCCGCGCGTTCAGCGCGGTCTGCAGCCGGGTCTGCGCGGCGCTGGCCTCGTAGGCGCGCTGCCAGTCGCCCAGGGCGGCCAGCGCCAGCGCGCGCTCGGCCTCCACCCTCTCCAGGAAGCGTTCGTTGCCCCTGGCGGTGAACCAGGCGCGCGCCGCGTCCAGGTCGCCCAGCGCCTCGGCGGTGCGGCCCAGCCCGCGCAGCGCCACGCCGCGCGACAGCCGCGTGCGGGCGGTGGCGTCGGCGGCGCCGGTGCGCTGGAAGTAGGCGAGCGCGTCCTCCAGCGAGCGCATCGCCTCGGCGGGACGGCCGAGCTTGCCCAGCACCACGCCGACCGCGCGCTGGCACTCGGCCACGTCGCCCGCGTCGTCCAGCCGCCGCTCCAGGTCGAGCGCGCGGTGGTAGTAGCTGAGCGCCGCCTCGAGATCGCCCTTCCGCTCCAGCGTGCTCCCCAGGTTGTAGAATGCCGTGGCGATCCCCGCGCGCGACCCCAGCGCCTGGTGGGACGCGAGCACCTGCCGGTAGTACTCGATGGCGCGGTCGTACTGCGCGACCCGTTCGTCGGCGTAGAGGTTGGCGATCGCGTTGAGGGTGTAGCGCGTGCGGCTGGCGTTGCGGAGGCGCGCGTAGATGGCGTACGCCTCGTTCAGCTCCTCGAGCGCGTCGCCCAGCTCGCCCCGGTAGTAGCGCTGCTCGCCGCGGAACATCAGCGCCGTCGCGAGCAGCGGCGGGTCGTGCAGCCGCCGCCCCTCGGCGATCGCGAAGTCGTAGTCGGCCGCCGCCAGGGCGGTGCGGCTCGCCGCGTCGTGCCCGTAGCCGCGGCAGGTGCGCAGGCTGGCGTAGGTGCGGGGGTCCCCGGCGGTTAGAGCTTCGGCCATCCCCCGCTCCGCCATGGCCACCTGCTCGGCCGGCTCAGCCAGCCCGGCCGCCGCCCAGCACTGCGCCGCCAGCGCCCTCAGCCGCAGCGGCCGGTCCTCGGGCGCGCGCAGCATCGGCAGCGCCCGGTCGATCAGCCGCAACGCCCGCTCGCCCTCGTCCTCCTGGAGCCGTTCCGCCTGCACGACGAGCGCGCGCGCGGCCGCGTTGCCGCGCGCCTGCGCGGCCAGCGGCGCAGATGCGACGAGCACGGCGGCGATTGCGAGTAGCGGGGACTTCATGAGGAGGAGACGAGCATCAGCAGGACTGCATCCGGCTGGGGATGGCGGGTGCGGGCGGGTTCAGGAGGCCGGCGGGCACGCCAGGCTCTTTTGCGGCCGGTCGGCGCGCCAGAGCTCCGCGGGGAAGGTCGAATGACCCGCGATCCAGGCGCGCTATCGTTCGTCTGCCGTGGGGAAATCGATGCGGTCGTAGATATCGGCCAGCGAAACGCTGCAGCCGAGCGATTCGATCGTCAACGACCCGGTCGGGTCGCTCACCTCGCTGAACACCCACGTCTCTCCGTGTCGCACGTACAGCTCGATGCGGCGAACGTTCTGCGCGACCAGGATGTACTCGCGGAGGGAATCCAGCCGCCGGTAATGCGCGAACTTCTCTCCGCGGTCGCACTTCTCGGTCGAGTCGGAGAGCACCTCCACGATGACGGACGGGTTCAGAAGGGTGTCTACGAAGCTGTCCTCGAAGCGTGGCTCGCCACAGAGCGCCGCGAGGCCGGGATAGGCATAAAGCTCCGTTCGGGCGACCTTTACGCGCATGTCGCTCACGTAAGCCTCGCAGGGCCGGCCACGCAGCTGCGCCCGTATCTCCCCGATGAGGTTGGCCACGATCAGGTTGTGCCGGCGGCTCGCGCCGGATATCGCATGGGTGCGACCGTTGACCAGCTCGCTTTTCCCGTCAGCGGCCCGCTCGAGACGGAGGTACTGCTCCGCCGTGTGGCGCGGCTGGGTGAGCGGAGTCATCGACGTCGATCTCCCGGCAAGGCAGACGGTGCGGCGGGCGTGTGTCGAACAGTCGAAGTATGCGCGCGTAAACTCGGACGCACCAGTGGCCGTGACCGCGCCGGCGCCGCCCGCTCAGCGCTCGCGCCGGCGCGACGTCCACCGCGCCTGCCAGCGGGCGAGACGCCACGCCAGGCGCACGATGGCGCCCATCCACACGGGGTCCGGCGCGGCGGGCGGCGGCTGGCTGGAGCCCAGCCGGTCGGCGGAGATCTCGGCGAAGAGGAAGTTCTCGGACTCCACGGGCGAGCCGGCGAGGCGCCGCAGCATGGCGATCTGCCCCGCGTGCGTCATCGCGTCGGAGAAGGGACCCTGCAGGAGCTGGTCGTAGCTGAGCTCGCGCAACGTCGTCCCCCGCGCGAGGTGCCCGCCCAGGTCCGCCACCATCGCGTGGAAGCGCTCGATCTCGTCCTCGAAGCTCTCCAGCGGCACCGGCTGGAAGATCCCGCCGATGAAGAACGTCCGGGCATAGCCGAGCACGCTGGCCATGTGCCGCACCAGCTCGCGCGGCGTGCGCGTGCCCGCGCCGGCCGAGAAGTCCGCGAACTCCGGCGGCGCGCCGCGCAGCGCCTTCTGCGTGCGATACGCGAGCGCCGCCAGGAAGTGCCGCAGCACGCGGCGCGTCTCCTCCGAGTGGTCCAATGTCATACCGGATGGGTGACGTGGGGATCGGCGGTTCGGCGACGAGTTCCGCATCGACCCGCGAGGAAGCCGACGCCTCCGGCCAAGTAGCCGGATTCCGTGACGGCGCGCAAGAACTTTCGTTCCCCGATGAAACAAGAAGGCCACCCCCAAGCCGTTCACGGGCGCGGGACCGATCGTGAAAAATGGGGGCACCGCAACCGTGCGGCGCCCCCGTTTCCGACCTCGCTCACGCCCTGGTCAGCCGTTCGCGAACTTCACCAGCTCGGCGATCGTGAATTGCCCGGCCGTGCCGCCCAGGAACGGGGTCCAGCTCGGGTCCTGGTTGATATAGCTCTTGAAGTCGCCCTTCAGCAGGCCGAAGAGCACCTCGCCCACGATCCGCCCGCCCACCTCGCCCAGGTGCTCCCCGCCCGTCTGCACCTCGGCCTCCTTGAGAACGTAGTACCACAGCGGCGCCTTCCCCTGGGGGAAGCCGAGGCTCGGGAGCGACTCGCCGTTGATGGCCAGCTCGTCGTCGGTGAGCGGCTTGATGCGCATGGCGTGCGCCACCCGCTGCCCCCAGGGGAGGCGGAAGGTGTTGCCGCGCACCAGGTTCCGCCGCGGCAACGACGCCATCAGCGTTCCTTCGGGAGCGCCGGGGAGGGTGAAGAGCGGCGCCGAGATGCGCGTGTCGATCCTCTTCCCGGGCTGCACGGTCCCGCCCGGGTCGAAGAAGCCCGAGAAATCCACTCCGCGGCCGTCCAGGAGGACCTTCTTCGCCGGATCCAGGTTGGGCCCCACCGCCAGATTGGGGAAGATCGCGCCGTTGAAACCGGCGTTGACCCGGTAGCCGCGCCGGATCTGGCTGTGGCCGAAGCGATACGCCGCCACGGCAAACTCCACCGGGATGAAAGGCTCCTCCTTGAAGCGGAAGAACTTCAGCGTGTCGTCCAGCACGTTCCCGATCGGGTCCTGGCCGGGTCCGCCCCCCTTTTTCTCCACGGCGGCCAGCGCCTGGTAAGTCGCGTCGCCGATCGTCTTCGGCAGGAACTCGTGCACCACGATCCACTGGTAGTGCCAGCGCACCACCCGCTGCGCCTCTTCGAACACGGCCGGCTCCGGCACCTTCTCGCCGCCCTCCACCCCATGGGCCCGGATGTGGTCCACCACCCGGTTGTGGACCTTGAGGAAGCTCAGGTGAAGCTGGGAGACGATCAGGTTCTCGTCGTTGCGCGGGTCGCCGATCAGCGCCGTTCCCTGCACGTTGCGCGGGAGGTCGCCCGGGTTGCCGGCGGAGTTGTTCCCGATCAGCAGCTTGGCCCCGTCGGCGGTGTCGTACAGGAAGGGGCTGGCCGCCGGGCCCGAGCCGTAGACGCTGTCCAGCTCCAGCAGCGGCGTGCGGAAGTTGTGGATCGCCTCCGGGTCGTTCTGCTTCTCCAGGCTCGAGGTGGGGTCGAAGGTGATGTCGTGGTCGATGAACTGCCCCAGGAAGGTGAACCCCGCCCGGATGCGCGGGTTGTCGTCACCGCCGGTGGGATCGATCATCCGCTCCGCCAGCGCCGCCAGGCTGGCGTCGGAGAACACCACCGACGGGAGCGTGGGGAACATCCGCCCGAACACCCCGGGATTGGCGAACGCCGAGCGCGTCAGGTACTCCTGGTCCAGCGCGCGGTGGGGCGTGGCCCCGTGGCGAGGGACGAAGCGCTGGTAATCGCTGAAATCCGACGAGGTGGCGTACTCCTCTTCCTTCTTTCCGCCGCCCTTCGGACCTTTCTGCCCGGGCGCGGCGGCGGCAGCGACCGGAGAGCCCTTTCCCGGTTTCCCCGGACCGGCACCCTTCGGCTCTTCGGGGAGCTCGTACTTACCGGTCTCATGCTTGACGGCCATGCAAATGTCTCCTGATCAGGGGAAAGGGTTTGCACCGCGAGGAGATTCGGGATCGGTACAGTAGACGCACTTGAATCCGATGATCGGTCCTTTGACGCGAATCGCTTCAAAATCTGTTCCAAAAGAGCGCTGTTTGGAAGTGTTTCGCGCACATGAAGTTCATGAATCCCGACCGGGGTCGCTTCGGACCGGCGTTGGGACATCGGGGTCCCCACTGGGGCGCCCGCACCTCACCAATCCTCCGAAGGCCCTGGGAGAACGGTTCAGCGGGAGCGCACGGCCGAGGTGATTGGCCTCGCGGCGCCGCAGCTTTCAGAGGCCGACATGTTCTGGGCGACGAGGCTGATGCACGAAGCCCCGCCGGCGCAATCGCCGGCGGGGCTCCGTCTACTGCCATCTACATCTCCGAATCCACCTACTCCGCGCGGAACGGCACCTCGACCGCCAGGCCGTCGTACGCGGCGACGGTTTCGGGGAAGACGGCACGGGCCTCCTTCTCCAGCCAGCGCGGGTCGTCGGCGTAGCGGGGCGAGAAGTGGGTGAGCACCAGCCGCAGCACCTTCGCGGCGGCGGCGACCTCCGCGGCTTCGCGGGCGGTCGAGTGGCCGGTGTGCACCGCGCGGTCGGCCTCGTCGTTGCCGAAGGTGGCTTCGTGGATCAGCAGGTCGGCGTCCGCCGCGATGTCGCGCGTGGACTGGCAGGGGCGCGTGTCGCCGCTGATCACCAGCTTGCGCCCGGGCCGCGGGTCGCCCACGACGTCCTCGGGGCTGATGACGCGGCCATCCACCTCCACCGGCTGGCCGTGGTGCAGCTTCCCCCACAACGGGCCTTCGGGGATGCCCATCTCGCGCGCCTTCCCGGCGTTGAAGCGGCCCAGGCGCTCGTGCTCGACCACCGCCCAGCCGAAGGCCTTCCCCGCGTGCTGGACGCGGAAGGGAACGACGTCGTAGCCGCTCCGCGCGATCTTTTCGCCCGGCTCCACGCCGTTGATGCGCACCTCGAAGGGCACGCGCTCGACGCCCAGCTCGACGGCGGCCTTGAGGATGTGCTCGCTCCCGCGCGGCGTCCACAGGTCCATCGGCTCCTCGCGCGCCTGCAGCCCCAGCGTGCGCAGCAGGCCGATCACGCCCAGGAAGTGGTCGGCGTGGAGGTGCGTGAAGAAGATGTCGCCGAAGCTGAACCCGGTGCCGTAGCGCATCATCTGCCGCTGCGTCCCCTCGCCGCAGTCGAACATCAGCGTGTCGCCCTCGCGCTGCACGAGGATGGACGTGACGTTGCGGCCGACGGTGGGGCGCGCCGCGGCGGTGCCGAGAAAGGTGGCTTTCATCGCGATGCCGGAACCTCCGCCATCCTCGACATCCTCAAGCCGTCACCACGTCGACCTTCAGGAACGGCTCGATCTCCGTCTTGGGGATCAGCGCCGGCCAGTACGCCACGATCTCCTGCACGCGCGGGCGGCCGCCGGCGAACCCGGTGACGGAGGGGGGGCCGGTGAGCACCAGCGGCGCGATCTCCTTGGTGAAGCGGTCCACGGCGGCCATGTCGGGGCCGCGCACGCTCCAGCGCACCGTCACCTCGGGTAGGTCGCGGGGAATCGGGCCGGCCAGCGGGCCGTGCGTGGCGTTCCACCCCACGTACTCGGTCAGCACCTCGTCGAACTTCAGCCCCAGCCGGTCGAGACGGGCGCGGAGCACCCGGTCGGCGGCCTGCGCCTTCTCCACCGCGTCGGGCCACGAGTAGACCAGCGTGCCGGTCGCCTTCCAGCCGTCCAGGTAGCTCAGGCTCACCTTCAGCATGTCGGTGGGCCCGTTGCCGCGCACGCCGGAGACGCGCACGCGGTCGGCGCCGTCGTCGTCCAGCCGGATGGTGGTGAAGTCGGCCACGCAGTCGGGGGTGATGTAGCTCTTCGGATCCCCCATCTCGTAGAGAAGCTGCTCCTTCACGGTGGGGACGGCCACGCGGCCGCCGGTGCCGTCGTGCTTGGTCACCACGAACGAGCCGTCGGGCGCCGCCTCGATGATGGGGAAGCCCACGTCGGCCAGGTCGGGGATGTCGCGCCAGTTCCACAGCGTGTTGCCCCCCGACGCCTGCGCCCCGCACTCGTTGATGTGCCCCGCCACCACGCCGGCGGCGATGCGGTCGTGGTCGTCGTAGCTCCAGCCGAACTCGTGGATCATCGGCGCGTAGGTCAGCGCCGTGTCGGTCGAGCGGCCGGTGATCACCACGTGCGCCTCCTGCCGCAGCGCCTCCACGATCGGCCGCGCGCCGATGTAGGCGTTCGCGCTCTGCACCCGGTCGACCACCGCCGACAGCGGCTCGCCCGTCTCCATGTTCTTCAGCTCCACGCCGCGCGCGAGGAGGTCGGGGAGGCGCTCCAGGATGTCGTCGCCGGTGATCATCCCCACGCGGGCGCGGCCCTGCAGGCCGGCCTTGCGCGCCTCCTCGAGCACCGCGTCGCGGCAGCCGGCGGGGTTCACGCCGCCGGCGTTGGCCACCACGCGGATGTTGCGCTCCACCACGGCGGGGAGGATCTCGCCCATCAGCGGCACGAAGTCGCGCGCGTAGCCGAAGGCGGCGTTGCGCGAGCGCTGCTTCTGCATGATCGACATGGTGACCTCGGCCAGGTAGTCGAGCATCAGGTAGTCGATCGGGCCGCCCTCCACCTGCCGGCGCGGTGCGTCGAGCTGGTCGCCCCAGAACCCCTGCCCCGAGGCGATGCGGATCTTGTCTTTCATCCGTCCGTTTTGATCGAGATGCGAAGCCGCAGAGCGTGCGGCGTTGTCGTCCCCCGGTGTCTCCAAGCACGCGAGGTGCCGCGCGCTGCGGCACCTCGCCTCCCTGTATCGCGATCCGTCCCGCGCTACTCGGGCCCGAGCACTTCCTCCACCTGGACCGAACGCCCATCCAGCGCGGGGGAGTTCCAGGCATCGCGATGGGAATACTCGCGCACGCTGGTGTACTCTCCCGCCACGGGATTCATGTGCACGACGACGGAACCACGGTTCACGTCGACCAGCCAGAACTCCGGGACGGCCGCACGGGCATACATCGGGCCCTTGATCTCCCGGTCGCGTACCACCGAGGAGTCGGCGACCTCGACCATGAGGAGCGCATCCCAGGGCCCCGCCTCGCGCGAGCGGTACCGGTCGGGGTGCAGGCGAAGCAGCGTCACGTCCGGCTGCGGCGCGTCGACGGTGTTGAAGCGCACCGGGCTCTGCACGCGAAGGATCGCCCGGCCCGGTGCCCAGGGCCCGAGCAGCGCAACGAGGTTGTCGACGATGTAGACGTGTCGGTGACCGACCGGTGTCATGGAAACGATCTTTCCGTCGAGAAGCTCGGTTCGCTCGTCCTCGGCCAGGATGCCGGCATGCGAGAGTGCCAGGTACTGCTCGTACGTCCACGTATGCGGCGTGCCGCGGCCGGTCTTGTCCTGGACCTCGCCGTAGATCAGCTCGGCGCACTTGGGCAGGATCCCGAGATCGCCCATGCGTTCGAACTCGTCGGAGCTGAACTGGCGCGTTGGAACCTGAATGGCTGCGTCCATCGAACCTCTCCTCGAAAACGTACCCTCACGTCAAATGCGGCGGCAGGACGAAGGCGCCGAGGTGCGGACCGGGGTTGTTGAGCGTGGTGCGCAGCGCCAGGCTCAGCGCCGCCCGCGTCTCGTCCGGCAGGATCACGGCGTCCACGAAGCCGCGGGCGGCGGCGTAGCGCGCGTCGAGCTGCTGGTCGTAGTCGGCGCGCACGGCGGCCATCTTCGCCTGCAGGTCGGCGTCGGGCTGCTGCCCCTTCGCCTTCAGCTCGTCGAGCTGCGCGCTGAACAGCGCCATCACGGCCGAATCGCCTTCCATCACCCCCATCCGCCCCGTGGGCCAGGTGAAGATGAAGTCGGGGTCGAAGCCCTGCCCCGCCATGGCGTAGTATCCCGCGCCCGACGCATGGTTCACCGTGAGCACCAGCTTGGGCACCGTGGCGGTCGCCATCGCCTCCACGAAGCGCGCGCCGCTGCGGATGATCCCGCTGTGCTCGGCCTCGGTGCCCACCATGAAGCCCGACACGTCCTGCACGAAGAGGAGCGGCGTGCCGTGGCGGCTCATCGTCTCGATGAAGAACGCCACCTTCTCGGCGCTGTCGGCGTAGACGATGCCGCCGAACTTGGGGCGGCCGCCGTGCGGGTCCTTCAGCATCCCCCGCGCGTTGGCGATGACGCCCACGGAGATGCCGCAGAGCCGCGCGGTGCCGCAGATCATCTCCGGCGCGTAGTCGGCCTGGAACTCGTCGAGGTCGCCGCCGTCCAGGATGCACGAGAGCAGCCGGCGCATGTCGTACGGCTGCTTGTGGTCGGCCGGGAGCACGTCGTACAGCTCGCGCTCGGGGCGCCCCGGATCGCGCGACGGGGTGATGCGCTGCGTGGTCTGCGCCAGCGGCAGCTCCTTCACCAGCTCGCGGATGCGTGCGACGCATGCCCGGTCGTCCGCGACCCGGTAGTGGGCGACGCCGCTGATGGCGTTGTGGGTGTACGCGCCGCCCAGCGTCTCGCCGTCCGCCGTCTCCCCCGTCGCCCCTTTGACGAGATTCGGCCCGCCCAGCCCCATGAACGACGTCCCCTCCACCATCAGGATCACGTCGCTGAGCGCGGGGAGGTAGGCGCCGCCGGCGATGCACGGCCCCATGACCGCGGCGATCTGCGGCACCTTCAGGTAGCGCCGCATGATCGAGTTGTAGTAGAAGATGCGGCTGGCGCCGTACTGCCCGGGGAAGACGCCGCCCTGGTAGGGCAGGTTCACGCCCGCGCTGTCCACCAGGTAGATGATGGGCACGCGGCAGCGCATGGCGATCTCCTGCGCGCGCAGCATCTTGGTGATGGTCTCGGGCCACCACGAGCCGGCCTTGACCGTGGCGTCGTTGGCGATCACCACCACCTCGCGCCCCGCCACCGTGCCGATGCCGGTGACCACGCCCGCGCCGGGCGCCTGCCCCTCGTAGCGGTCGTGCGCCACGAGCAGGCCGATCTCCTGGAAGCGGGTGCGCGGGTCCAGCAGCAGCCCGATGCGCTCGCGCGCGGTGAGCTTGCCGTCGGCGTGCTGCTTGTCGATGCGCTTCGGGCCGCCACCCTGGCGGAGCCTGGCCTCGAGCTCGGCGAGCTCGGTGGCGAGGCGGCGGGCGCGGGTCTCGGGCTTTTCGGGCGCTTCGGGGGCGGCGGTGCTCACTGAAACGCCAGCTCCCGGTCGCGGCCGTGCTCGGCGAACCAGTCGCGGATGTACTCCACCGCGGCGCCGGTGGTGGTGCCGGGGCCGAACAGCTTGCCGATCCCCTTCCCTTCCAGCGCCTGCATGTCTTCCTCGGGGATGATGCCGCCGCCGGTGATCAGGATGTGGTCGGCGCCCTCGGCGTCGAGCAGCTCCTTCACCCGGGGGAAGAGCGTCATGTGGGCGCCGGAGAGGATGGACATCGCCACCACGTCCACGTCTTCCTGGATGGCGGCGTTCACCACCATCTCGGGGGTCTGGTGCAGGCCGGTGTAGATCACCTCCATCCCCGCGTCGCGCAGCGCGGCGGCGATCACCTTGGCGCCGCGGTCGTGGCCGTCCAGGCCCGGCTTGGCCACCAGCACGCGGATCTTCCGTTCAGACATATCGATGGACTTCGTCTGGGTCTGGATCGATGAAAAGCCGCTCCGCGACAGGGGCGGAGCCCGCTAAACATAGGCCGCGCCGAATGCTTGCGGCAAGCGGGGTGCCCGGGGTGGAGCGCGCGCCCTACTGGATTTCCTCGTCAGCGAACGGCCGCGCATCTTCTGGCTCGCCATGGGCGCGGCGTTTGACTCGTGCGGCAAATTCCAGGTAGGGCATCCGACCGACGGTGAACGCCTCCAGCAGGTCCTTGTTGGCCTCGAACGAGGCCCGTGCGTCCGGAAGGAGCGAGGGAAGGTGCTCGAGCAGGAACCTGCGCAATCTCGCGTCGGGCTCGTTTCCGACGCGAACATCGTGGTACCCCAGCAGCTTTTTGTCCGCAGCGAGCGCCGCGAGTGCACGATCCGCCTCCGGGAAGAGTTGATTATACGATTGATGCAGGAGAACTCCGCAGTGATTCAGCACGGAGAAGGTCGAGTAATGGATTCGACGGGCGATCAGGACGGGAACCGCATCCAGAAAGACGCACTTCCGCAGGAGGTCACGGACCTCGGGCCGATCCGGATACATCCACGGGCGCACGTTCTTGGCTTCGATGCCTGCGAACCCGGCCGACAGGTGGCTGTACAGAAAGTCGAAGCGCCCGTTGTCGGGA
>DASQLJ010000586.1:0-14576 GCA_035630095.1 Longimicrobium sp. | reverse complement strand
TCTTCGACATCCAGAACACGCGCACGCCGGGGGCGGGCGGCTTCATGTGCGACCAGTTCGCCCCGCGGCCGGTGCCCAACCAGACCGACTTCCCCTTCTGCGACAGCCAGAACCCGTCGTTCGGGCCGGAGTGGCCGTTCTTCTACAGCTACCACCCCCTCGACACGCGCAAGGCGGGGACGTGGCTGCTGACCTACACCAAGAAGAGCGGCCCCACCGTCACCTGGGACTCGACGGCCACGGCGGTCACGGCGTACGGGCACTTCGCCCCGTCGCCCAACAAGTACATGGACAAGACCCCCGGCGCGCAGGACGGCGCCGAGGAGCCCAACTTCATCCTGCTGCGCTACGCCGACGTGCTGCTGTCGCTGGCCGAGGCGATCAACGAGAACGCGGGCCCCACCGCCGAGGCGTACGGGCTGGTGAACCAGGTGCGCGCGCGGGCGAAGGTGCCCGACCTGACGCCGGGCCTCTCCAAGCAGGCGTTCAAGGACTCGCTCTTCGTGGAGCGGCGCTTCGAGTTCGCCATGGAGGGCCACGGCATGTTCGACTCGCAGCGCAACTGGACGTGGGCCAGGCAGCGCATCGCGCAGTACAGCACCAACGCGGCGCGGGCGTTCTGGAACCGCCCGCGGCCGGGCAACTGCAGCAGCTGCCTGGCGCGCGACAGCAGCGTGCCCAAGGTGCTGCTGGAGCTGGGCGACCACCTCCTCTTCTACCCGATCCCGCAGGCCGCGCTCGACGTGAACCCCGAGCTGGTGCAGAACCCGGGGTACTGATCGGGGGATGATGGAGCTTGGTGGAGGCCCCGCCGCGCGTGAGCGTGGCGGGGCCTTTCGCATGCCGAGGCACCGCCAACAGGTGCGCGAGTGCGTGACCGGCACTGGCGACGCCGATTCGCGTGACCACGCACGCGATCGGAAGATGCATCGTAAGATGCGAGTGAACTCGCGGCCTCGCGGCTACAACGGCACGCAGTCCGCCTTCGCGGACTTCAACGGCGATTTGGGTTGCTCCGCAACGACCTCGCGTGGCTGACTTTCCATTCGGGCCGGTCGTGCTGAACCTCCGCCATGCCGAACTCCACGCCAGCACCGTTGCTCACCCGCTCCGCCCGTCGTGTCATCCTGAGGCCGATCACGCTGAACCCTCGGCGTGGATGAAGCCGGCAGGCCGAAGGATCTGTACTCTCCCCAGCGACACGCTTCCGGAGCGCCCCCGGCCCCTCGCACCCGTATCATCTCACGAAGCCGGAAAACAGCCCGCTCCGGCGGCGGAGTCCGAGGGACCGGCTTTAGATCCTTCGGCCTGCCAACTCTTTCGATGGCAGAGAGTTAGGGGTGGTCGGCCTCAGGATGACACTCATGGGCTCAGGCACTTCATCGCGGAGCGAGTCTCTCCAGCGTGAATCGCCGTCGAAGTCCGCGAAGGCGGACTGTGTGGCGTTGTAGCGGCGAGTTCACTCGCATGTTTCGCGATATCTCCGCCCCGCACGCCGTTGTAGCCTCGCCAACCCGCCCTTCGTCCTCCAGATTCGAATCGACCGTGGATGCGATGTAGAGAACGGGAGGGGCGGCTCCGACTACTCCTTGCAAGGGCCAACGAGGGCACCTGACGCATCGCCGACGGCGGCGACGAAACCCGGCACCGGAGATCGAACCATGAAGTTCATGATGATGATGCACGCGCCGCGCGGGACCGGCGACTACCAGGTCGGCGACTGGTCGCCGGACGACTTCAAGGCGCACATCGGCTTCATGCACGGCTTCAACAAGGAGCTGATGGACGCCGGCGAGTGGGTGGACGCCCAGGGGCTGGCCGCTCCGGGCGAGGCGAAGCTGGTGCGCGCCGGCACCGACGGCGCGCCGGTCACCGACGGCCCCTTCGCCGAATCCAAGGAGTTCCTCGCCGGCTACTGGATCGTGGACGTCCCCTCGCCCGAGCGCGCGTACGAGCTGGCGGCGAAGGCCTCGGCCGCCCCGGGCCCCGGCGGGGCGCCGCTGAACATGGCCGTCGAGGTGCGCCAGGTGATGAGCGGCCCGCCCGAGGCGTGAGCACGGAATCCACCGAAACGGCCGTCGGGCACCTGCTGCGCGAGCTTGCGCCGCAGGTGCTCGGCGCGGTCGCGCGGCGCCACGGCGACTTCGCCGCGGCGGAGGACGCGGTGCAGGAGGCGCTGATCTCGGCGGCGGTGCAGTGGCCGTCGTCCGGGATCCCCGCCAACCCGCGCGGCTGGCTGTACCACGTGGCGCTGCGCCGCATCACCGACCACCTGCGCAGCGAGATGGCGCGGCGGCGCCGCGAGGAGGCCGTCGCCACCGACCTGTGGGCCGAGTGGGCGTTCGTGCCGCCGCCCGACGCGGAGATCGGTTTCGAGGGCGACGACACGCTCGTCCTCCTCTTCATGTGCTGCCACCCGGCGCTCACCCCAGCCTCCGCCATCGCGCTCACCCTGCGCGCGGTGGGCGGCCTCACCACGGCCGAGATCGCCAGCGCCTTCCTGGTCCCCGAGGCGACGATGGCGCAGCGGATCAGCCGGGCGAAGGGGAGCATCAAGGCGTCGGGCGAGGGGTTCACCATGCCGGCGGGGGCGGAGCGCGCGGAGCGGCTGGGCGCCGTGCTGCACGTGCTGTATCTCATCTTCAACGAGGGATACGCCAGCAGCGGCGGCCCCGAATTGCAGCGCACCGACCTTGCCAACGAGGCGATCCGCCTGGCGCGCGCCGTCCACGCGCTCCTGCCGGGCGACGGCGACGTGGCGGGCCTGCTGGCGCTGATGCTGCTCACCGACGCCCGCCGCGCCGCACGCACCGGCCCCGCCGGCGAGCTGATCCCGCTGGACGAGCAGGACCGGGCGCTCTGGGACCCGGCCTCGATCGAGGAAGGCGTCGCGCTCGTCTCCGGCGCGCTCTCGCGCGGGCGGGTGGGCGCGTACACGCTGCAGGCCGCCATCGCCGCCGTGCACGACGAGGCGCCGCGCGCCGAGGACACCGACTGGGCGCAGATCCTGGCGCTCTACGGCCTGCTGGAGCGGATGTCCGACAACCCGATGGTGTCGCTGAACCGCGCGATCGCGGCCGCGATGGTGCACGGACCCGAGCGGGGGCTGGAGCTGCTGGCGGCGCTCGACGGCGACGCGCGGCTGCGCGGGCACTACCGCCTGGACGCCGTCCGCGCGCACCTGCACGAGCGCGCCGGCGACCCCGAGCGCGCCATCGCCCACTACCGCGCCGCGGCCGAGCGCACCGCCAGCATCCCCGAGCGGGACTATCTCACGCTCAAGGCGGCGCGACTGGCGGCGGCGCGGCGGGCGGCGGCGGGGTGAGCGGAGCCGTCCCCGCGGGGCCCCCTCCCCGCGCCTGAGAGCGCTCGCCCTCCCCCGCTTCGCGGGAGAGGGTTTGGGGTCGTCGTGGCCTGCGGAGTTGCGCTCACTCCGATGTCTCGGCGCGACCGGGTGCCCGGCCGGAGAGGGCGCGACGCCGCGGGCATGCGCAGCAGCCGGTTACATCCACAACCAGGGGGAGATGGCGATGCGACGGATCGTGGCGTTCAACCGGGTGTCGGCGGACGGGTACTTCGCGGCGGCGGACGGCGGGCTGGGTTGGGCGGTGCCGGAGGAGGCGCTCGACCGGGCGGCCGCGGAGAACCTGCGATCGAGGCACTCAAGCATCAGCCGGGGAAGGACATCATGCTCTTCGGCAGCGGCTCCATCGCATCGGCTTTGACGGCGCACGGGCTGATCGACGAGTACCAGTTCATCGTCAACCCGCTCCTGCTGGGCAGCGGCCAGCCGCTGATCCACGGCGTCCCCGCGAGCCTCAAGCTGGAGCTGGTCGAGGCGAGCGCCTTCCCCTCCGGCAACGTCCGCCTGCGCTACACCCGCCTGGGCTGAACCCGGCAACAACCCGGCAACAATCCGGCAGCGACGGGAACGTCCTAAGACGGCAACAAGGAACCCGATCTCGGGCCCCCGAGATGTCATCCTGAGGGCGACAACGCGAACCCCATCGTCGAGCTAAAGCCCGCAGCCCGAAGGATCTATAGCCGCAGCCACGCTACCGCCGGTCACGCGCGGTGAGTGTCTACGGCTCCTTTGGCCTGCCGGTATTTCCGCGAGCGGAGCAGGTGGTGGACGGCCTGATTGGACAGGACCTGCGCGGCTCCTAAGAGTGTGTTGCGGCCGCGGTTATAGATCCTTCGGCCGCCGCCGGAATTCGGTGGGCGCGAGAGGCCGGAGAGGCGGCGGCGCTCAGGATGACATCTCTTCTTATTCCTGATTTTCACAGGAAACAGCGCCGCGCGTCCGTGTTCGGACGCGCGGCGCTGTTGTATGCGGCGACGTGCGGCGCTCGGCTCACGCGCGCGTCATCGGCTGCTCCTGCTCGACGCGGTCGTAGTCGAAGCGGCGGGTGTCGGCGGAGGGGGCGACGGTGATGATGACGAACTTGGAGGTGGGCGTGTTGCTGCGCTCGGCCACGCTGTCGATCGGCACCAGCACGTTCGCCTCGGGGAAGTAGGTGGCGGCGCAGCGGCGCGGGATCGGGTACTCCAGCACGATGAAGCGCCGCGCCACCCGCGTCTCCCCCCGGTGGTGCCCGGTCAGGTCCACCACCTGCCCCGTCCTGAGCCCCTGCTCGGCGATGTCCTCGGCGTTCATCAGCACCACGCGGCGCTCGTTGTAGATGCCGCGGTAGCGGTCGTCCAGGCCGTAGATGGTGGTGTTGAACTGGTCGTGGCTGCGCATCGACATCATCACCAATTGCCCCTGCTCCAGCCTCACCGGCTGGATCCGGTGCACGGTGAAGTTGGCCTTCCCCGTGGTGGTGGTGAACTCGCGCTTGTCGCGGGCGAGATTCGGCAGATAGAACCCGCCCGGCTCGCGCACGCGCCGGTTGTAGTCGTCGAACCCCACGATCACCCGCTCGATGCGGTCGCGGATGCGGTCGTAGTCGGCCACCAGCGCGTCCCACGCCACCGTGCTCCGCGGGCCCAGCACCGCCTTCGCCATCTTCGCGACGATCGTCGGCTCGCTGAGCAGGTGCGGCGAGGCGGGCTCCAGCATCCCGCGCGTGGAGGAGACGATCCCCATCGAGTTCTCCACGCTCGTGAACTGCGGGCCGCTCGCCTGCACGTCGCGCTCGGCGCGGCCGATGGTGGGGAGGATCAGGGCGCGGCGGCCGGTGACCAGGTGGCCGCGGTTCAGCTTGATCGAGACGTGCGCGGTGAGCCGGCAGCGGCGCAGCGCCGCGGCGGCGTACTCGGTGTCGGGGCCGGCGGAGAGGAAGTTGCCGCCCATCCCGATGAACACCTTCACCTTGCCGGCGTGCATCGCCTTCAGCGTCTCCACCGTGTCGTAGCCGTGGCGGCGCGGCGGGTCGAAGCCGAACTCGCGCCCCAGGCTGTCCAGGAAGCGCTCGGGCATGCGCTCCCAGATGCCCACGGTGCGGTCGCCCTGCACGTTGCTGTGGCCGCGCACCGGCAGCGCCCCCGCCCCCGGCCGGCCGATGCTCCCCGTGAGCAGCAGCAGGTTCACGATCTCCTGGATCGCCGCCACGGCCTGCGGCTGCTGCGTGAGCCCCATCGCCCACGCCACCACCAGCGAGCGGCTGGCCATCACCATCTCGGCCACGCGGCGGATCTCCTCGCGGGTGACGCCGCTCTCCTCCACGATCAGGCCCCAGTCCTCGCGCCCCAGGTCGTCGACGAAGGCGTCGTAGCCGTGCGTGTGGTCGCGGATGAAGGCGTGGTCGAAGACGGTGCCGGGGCGGCGGCGCTCCTCCTCCAGCATCTCCTTGAGGATCCCCTTCATCAGCGCCACGTCGCCGGCGATGCGCACGGGCACGTACAGGTCGGCCAGCGGGGTGCCGGCGCCGGTGAGCACGTTGAGGATGCGCGTGGGGTGCTGCAGGTCCTGCGGGTGCTTGAAGTGGTTGAGCCCGGTCTCGGGGAGCGGGTTGACGGCGATGATCCTGCCGCCGTTGCGCTTGAGCTCCTGCATGGCGGTGAGCATGCGCGGGTGGCAGCTCCCCGGGTTGTGGCCGATGTCGATCAGCAGCTCCGTGTGCGTCACGTCTTCCAGCCGCGCCGTCCCCTTGCCGATGCCGATGGTGTCGGTGAGCGCCGCCCCGCTCGACTCGTGGCACATGTTGCTGCAGTCGGGCAGGTTGTTGGTGCCGAACTGCCGCACGAAGAGCTGGTAGAGGAACGCCGCCTCGTTGCTCGTCCGCCCCGAGGTGTAGAACGCCGCGTGGTCGGGCGATTCCAGCACGTTCAGCTCCTCGGCGATCAGCGCGAACGCCTCGTCCCAGGCGATCGGCTGGTAGTGCGTGGCCCCCTCGCGCAGCACCATCGGCTGACTGATGCGGCCCTGCTTGGCCAGCCAGTAGTCCGAGCGGGTGCTGAGCTCGGCCACCGTGTGCTGCTGGAAGAACTCGGGCGGGATCAGCTTCCGCGTGTTCTCCTCGGAGGTGACTTTCGCGCCGTTCTCGCAGAACTCGGTGAAGGCGCGGTCGCCCGGCTTCGGGTCGGGCCAGGCGCAGCTCTGGCAGTCGATCCCGCCCGGCTGGTTCAGGCTCAGCAGCATCCGCATCCCGTCCACGGCGCCCATCTCGTCCACCGTGTGCTGCATCGACACCTGGATCGCCTTGATCCCCGCCGCGGTGCGCTTGACCTTGCCGGTCCTGAGCCCCGTGAAGCCCTCCGGCGGCTGCGCGCGGACGTCGCCGTGGTCGGCCTCGTCGGCGGCGGTGGCGGGCGGGTAGCCTTCGGAGACGAGCTCGTGGCGGACGCCCGGCTCGGTGGCCAGGTCGATCTTGGCCGCCTCCCACGCGTCGGGCTGTGCCTTCCCCCGGTCGTCGCCGCGGATGGCGCCCTGCTCCGGCTCCACCGAGGCGTCGCGCTCCTCCAGCTCCTCCCGCTCCTCGGGATGTATGTTGCCGCGCTCGGACATGCTGGGGTTTGGTATGAGTAATCTGGCCGAATGACGAGGACGCGTGCACGAACTTACGCATTCTTTCGCCGGAGCGCCCCCATCGGCGCAAGATGCGTACTGGCAAGCGGACAGGATAAAGCGCGCGGCTACCCGTAAACTACGGTGCCAAGGCCAAGGGTAGTCGGTCTCAAATGCACAATGTAGGCACGGGTGTCCTTGCGTCTTCGGCGAGGTTGATCTACTTAGCGGAGGGTAGCCGCTCAATCCCCTTGCCGAATAGGCCTTATGCCGGCTGAAATTCCTGTGCTGCTTTCTGGTACCCAGGTATTGGGATCCCATCCTGTCGTGATCATCGGTCCCAATGGAGCTGGGAAGACGCGCCTCGGGGTGGAGATCGCCCGCAATAGCAATGGGCGCCGAATATCCGCGCTAAAATCTTTAACCGTTGTGAATGAGATAGACATGATGCCGTTCGAACGAGCTCGTGATCACGCTCGCTCACAACAAAGAAACGGCCGAGAAAACCCTTGGGACGTTGCGAACGAACTCAACGCTCTTCTCACACAGTTCAAAGCCGAAGACACTCAATCGGCGGTCGCATTCCGGAATCAGTCGTTACAGGACCCGAGCAGTCGTCCTCCAGAAACCACCCTGACCCGGCTGGTGAGATTCTGGAACGAACAGTTCCCCGGCCGAACCATCGATTTTTCGTCGTATGAAACCTTGGCGACATCTTCGCTCGGCGGGACGGAAATCTCCTACCAAGTTTCGCGGATGAGCGACGGTGAGAGAGTCTCTCTCTATCTCACTGCGAGCCTCCTAGATGCCGACCCCGGATTGGTAGTAGTGGACGAGCCCGAAGTTTATCTCCATTCTGTTCTCGCAAGACGGCTTTGGGATGCATTCGAGCTAATTCGGCCAGATTGTCGGTTTGTTTACATTACACACGATCTGCCGTTCGCCTTGTCACGGTTAGATCCACAGTTTGTGATTGTCCGCCCTGCCACATCTCCAGAGGTGCTGCCACGCAATTCCGCTATTCCTGATGGTGTCTTCGAAGCAATTCTAGGTGCAGCTTCGTTTTCTGTAACCGCAAAGCGAATTGTATTCTGTGAAGGCGTACGCGGCGGGAATAGGGATGAGGCGTTGTATTCGGCATGGTTTAACGGCCCCGAAACCGCTGTGATTCCGGTGGGAAGTTGTAAGATGGTGCGACAGTGTGTCGAGGTATTCAATGGAGGCGAAACGATCCGCGGCGGAACCTCTATTGGAATAATTGACCGTGACTATTGGCCAAATGAGTATTTCGCCACTCTACCTGCAGCCGTTCACGTACTTGCTGTACATGAGGTTGAGAGCCTTTTCTTTTTGCCAGGAGTTTTCACGGCAGTAGCAAGATACGTTCAAATCCCTGTCGAAGAGATTCCTCGACGATATGAAGCGTTTTTGGCTGGAGCTCGTGCCAGCTTCCATGGTGCTTTGTTTAATAAGCAGATATTGGAGAGGGCGAAAAAACGTGTGGAGCTTAATACAGCTCGGTTATTGAACTCTGTGTCCGTAAACCCCGACTTGGACAGGATGCGGCACAACTTCGAGAGTGCCATTCAACCCGCCACTTGGCCATTTGACCCGGCGATGATCTTCACTGAAGAGGAGTCCAGGGTTACCGCGTCGTTGGCCGGCGACGTTCTTGATTTCTTAAGTCTCTTTCCGGGTAAGTCTTACATCTCGCTCGGCCCCTCGCAACTCGGTCTGACAGCCGAGCGTTACGTCGAGATAGTGCTTGCTGGTTTATCTTCTCGAGGTGAAGACGGGTCCTCACACACTCGACTCTATGAGGAGATAGAAGAATCACTTAAAGACTACTTGCCGCCGCGACGAGCTGAATAGACGCGTCGAAGTAGTCGCTCGTTTGGCGCGCAGCCCCGGGTTGCGTAGCTTGCCTGCCACATCCCAAACCACAGATCCAACCTCATCCCAATGGTGCAGATGAAGCAGCGACGGGTCTTTGCCGCCACGCTCGCCGCGCTAGCGATGCTCGCCACCGCGGCCACGGCATCCGCGCAGCAGGTGGCGGGGCGGTGGACGGCGGAGCGGGCGAATGCGTGGCAGCAGCAGCAGGGGTGGCTGGTGGGGAGCAACTACGCGCCCGCCACCGCCATCAACCAGCTCGAGATGTGGCAGGCGGAAACGTGGGACCCGCGCACCATCGACCGCGAGCTGGGGTGGGCGAAGGGGCTGGGGATGAACACCATGCGCGTGTTCCTTCACGACCTG
This sequence comes from Longimicrobium sp., assembly GCA_035630095.1. Classification (GTDB taxonomy): domain Bacteria; phylum Gemmatimonadota; class Gemmatimonadetes; order Longimicrobiales; family Longimicrobiaceae; genus Longimicrobium. The sequence goes on along the minus strand of DASQLJ010000586.1, from coordinate 5,368 downwards.
CCCTACCGGCAGGACCCGCAGGGATTCCTCAACCGCGTGGACCAGTTCCTGGCGATCGCCGACCGGCACGGCATCAAGCCGATGTTCGTGCTGTTCGACGCCGTGTGGGACCCGTTCCCGCGCGCGGGGCGGCAGCGCGCGCCCACGCCGGGGCTGCACAACTCCGGCTGGGTGCAGGGCCCCGGCGCCGAGATCCTGCGCGACAGCGCGCGCTGGGGCGAGCTGCTGGAGCCGTACGTGCGCGGCGTGATCGGCCGCTTCGCCAATGACCGCCGCGTGCTCGCGTGGGACCTGTTCAACGAACCCGACAACAACAACGGCGGCAGCTACCGCGCCTTCGAGGCGCCCAACAAGGGCGAGCTGGCGATGGCGCTGCTGCGGCGCACCTTCGCGTGGGCGCGGGCGGTGAACCCGTCGCAGCCGCTCACCGCCGGCCCGTGGAAGGGCGACTGGGCCGACAGCAGCCAGACGGCGCCGATCACGCGCTACATGCTCGACAACGCCGACGTGATCACCTTCCACAGCTACGACGCGCTCCCCAACCTGCAGCGCGTGGTGGCCGTGCTCCAGCGGCTGGGCCGGCCGGTGATCTGCACCGAGTACATGGCCCGCCCGCGCGGCAGCACCTTCGAGGCGATCCTGCCGTACTTCAAGGAGCAGCGCATCGGCGCGATGAACTGGGGCTTCGTCTCGGGGAAGTCGCAGACCATCTACCCGTGGGATTCGTGGGAGCACGCGTACCCCGCCGAGCCCCCCGTCTGGTTCCACGACATCTTCCGCCCCGACGGCACCCCCTACCGCCCCGCCGAGGCCGAGCTGATCCGCACCCTCACCGCTCGCCGGTAGAGACGGAACGGCGGGTGGATGAAGATCGAACGGCGGCACCGCGAGTCATCCGCGGTGCCGCCGTCTTTTTTCGCGCTTCGACGATCGAAGTCCGGCCGATCGGCGCCGGCCCATGAGCGGGCCGGCGCACGGGAACCCCCGCTACGGCGTGACGGTCAGCACGGTGGTGTACCCCGCCGAATCGGCTTGGGCGGCGGTCAGCGCCAGCAGGTTGTTCGCGTTGTCCACCACGTGGAGATACTGCATCCGCCAGGTCCCCGCGTCGCCGGCCGCGAAGCGCAGCGCGCACTTCACCGTGCGGCTCGGCGCGGCGGTGAAGCCGCCCAGGCAGTTCCGCTGGAACAGGTTGGCGTCGGCCCCGTCCTTCACGAACCGGGTCTCCAGCGACTTCACGCCGCTCCACGAGTCGCTCCCCGTGATCGTCACCACCACCGAGTCGACGCCGTTGGCGGCCACCGTGGCCGGCGAGGCGGTGAAGGCGGTGACCGTGGGCGGCACCGTGTCGGGCCGCACCTGCAGGAAGCGGGGGAACCCGTTCTGCTCCAGCTCGCTCCCCGACACCACGCGCAGGTTGTTGTTGCGGTCGCGTATCTCCACGTCCCTCACCTCCAGCCCGGTGGAGGTGATGAAGCCGGGGATGACCATCCGGCAGCGGTAGAGGCCGTTGTAGATCGTCCCGCCGGTGGGCACCACGATGCAGCCCACCGTCTGCCCGTTCCCGTTGGTTAAGGTCGTTTTCACCGACGCGATCCCGGTGTCGGCGTCCATGGCCGCCACCTCGATGGTCAGCGTGTCCTTCACGGTGCGGACCGAGTCGGGCGAGAAGGAGAAGCCGAACAGCGTCGGGGGGATGTAGTCCGACAGAGGTCCGCGCACGTACACGCCCGTCTGGATTCCGGCGTTCTGGAGGCCGTAACCGAACTCGCTGATGCTGCGAGAGTTCTGCGCCCCCGTCACCGTCACGTCCGTCACCCGCCAGACGCCGCCGATCGCCCCCGGGGCGAAGCCGAACTTGCAGGCGAACACCCCGTTGGCCTGCGTTCCCGAGATGCGGGTCACGGTGTCGCACTGCCGGCCGACCTGCTGGTTGGGCGAAACCAGCGTCACGGCGATCGACTGGATCGGCTGGACGTCGCTGGCGGCCACCCGCACCGTCACCGAGTCCACCCCGTCGGGCTCCACCATCGCGGGGGAGACCTCCACGCTCAAGATCATTGGAACCCCCGGGTCCTGCGGGCCGCGCACGTGCACCGTCACCCTCCCCTCGCGGTCGCCGGTGCTCGCGGCGACGGTCACGAACCCGGGCTGGTACACTCGCAGCAGCCCCGTGGAATCGACGGTCGCGAGAGAGTCGCCCGACGACTCGATCGACCAGGCCACCGGCGCGCCGTCGGCCGGGCGCCCGGTCACGCCGCGCACCAGCGCGCTCAGCTGCAGCGTGCCGCCCGCGACCAGCGACGGCGCGGCCGGCGTCATCACCAGCCAGCCGCCTTCCTGCGACACCGGCGCCGCCACGTACACCGTGAAGGTGAAGGCGGTCACCGTCTCGGGCAGCGCGAAGCGCCACTCCTTCGCGGCGGTGGTGTCGCCCGGCGCCAGGATGCCGGGATAGCGGAAGAAGCTCTGCCCGGCCGAGGTGAACACGTCGGTTCCATCGGCGTTCGCCACCGTCACCGTTCCGGTCCCCTCCGTGACGTCGGGCCCCGTGGCGAAGAACACGCGGACCCCCTCCGGCGCGGGGAGGTAGCCGTCGGTGGTCCCCAGCATCTGGCCCGTGAGGTTCTCCACCGTCACGTCCGTGCGGAGGATGCCGGTGCCGGCGTCGTACGAGGTGCCGCTGGAGGCCAGCCGCACGTTCAGCCCCTGCCCGCCCAGGATCACGCTTCGCACGCCGCTCGCGGGGGCCGGCTGCGAGGGGCGGCAGGCGAGCGTGCCCGCGCGCACGTCCACCGTGCAGCGCAGCGCGGAAAGCGCCGCGGTGGGCTCGGGGGCGGCGCTGGCCGGCGGAGCGGTGGGGGTGCGGTCGGCACAGGCGGCGGCCAGGGCCAAAACGGCGCAAATCGCCGCGGGGCGGCAACGCCGCGCGAAGCGGATCATCGAAAGAACTCCGGGAACGAAGAGAGATACGAGATGACGGGGATCCGCCGGCGGGACGCATCGGTGAGGATAATTCTACTCGCGCGGGAACATCTGTGCAACGGATACGGGTGGCCCCATCATCCTGGCCGAGGTTTCGGCCGCCCGTGCCCGCACCCGGGCGGCCGAAACGCATCATCCTCGAGTCGCCGATGAAGTCCGCGAAGGCGGACTGCGTGCCGTTGTAGCCGCGAGTTCACTCGCATATCCCCCCAACCCACCGAAGCGCACCGTCGTCCCGCCTCAGCGGCGGCCGGAGGCGATGCGTTCGCGGGCGGCACGGAGCGCGGCGTCGAGCGCCTGCTCGGAGGGGACCTCCATCTCCGGCTTCACCCCCACCAGCTCCCACTCGCGCCCGGTGCGCGGGTCGGAGACGCGGGTGACGGAGATGGAGGCCGCCAGCCCCGCGCCCACCGGGAGGATGGTGTTGTTCCGCCCGGCGCCCGCGGTGACCTCGCCCACGATGGTGGCGCGACCCAGGTTCTGCAGCACGAACGGGACGTCCTCGGCGGCGGAGGCGGAGCGGCGGTCCACCAGCACGTACAGCGGGATGTCGGTGCGCCGCGGGCCGGCGACCTCCGCCAGCGTCTGGCGCACCTCGGTGGTACCCTCGGAGCGGCTCACCACGCGCAGCGAGGGGATGTTGGGCCCGGTGAAGTGGCTGATCACCGCGTTCGCCATCTCGTCGCTCCCGCCCGGCGTGCCGCGCAGGTCGATGATCATCGCGCGGATGTCGCCCAGCGCGGCCAGCGCCCGGCCCAGCGCCGCGGGTGCGTCCGGGTGGCCGGAGAGCCCGCTGAGCTTGAGGTATCCCACGCCCCCCTCCAGCACCCGCGACGCCGCGATCCCGTAGGTCTCGCCCTCCGCCGGCGGGCCGCCCGGCCCCACCCGCCGCCGCCCGCCGCCCACGCGCACGTTCAGGTGGCGGTCGCCGTTCACCGCGCGCATGTCCTCGGTCACCGCGTCGGCGAACGCCTGCAGCGTGGCGGCCGAGGCGTAGGCGCCCGCCCGCTCGCGCCCGCGCAGCCGCTCGCCGATCGCGCACCCCGTGTCGGCCGAGGGGTACAGCCGCTCCAGCAGCTTGGCGATGCTGTCCACCACCGCCATGCGCGTGGCGGCGTCCGGCGCGGCGGCGGCCGCGGGGGAGGCAGAGGCATCGTCCCCGCCGCCGCCCGCGCGGACGCCCAGGTCGTTGATGCGATGCGGCGGCGCGGCTTCCACCCCCAGGTTGATGGTGAAGCGGCCCTGCTCCGATGCCAGCACCACGCGCACCGAGTTCTCGCCCGGCACCGCCGCCACGATCCGCCCCTGCCCGAAGTCGCCGCGCATCCGCGCGAACAGCGCCTGCGTGCGGTCCATCGGGCGCGCCTGGAACTCCGCGTCCATCCGCTCCGCCACGAAGCGGCGGATGGCGACGGTGTCGCCGGCGCGCACGGTGGCCAGCAGCGCCGCGGCCGCGCGCCCCGCCGGCGTCTCCGGAAGCGTGACCTGCGCCCCGGCCTGCGCTCCACCCAACCCGGCGGATACCGCGCCGGCCGCCGCTCGACCCGACCCCGCGGACGGCGCCGCGGCCGCCGTGGAGGACGGGGCGGGCGCCGCGTCGTCGTCATCCCCCTCCGCCTCCACCCGCAGGCCCACGATGCGGTGCGGCGGCGCGGTCTCCACGCCCACGATCACGGTGAACCGGCCGCGCGCCGACGCCATCACCATGCGGATCCCCGCGTCCGTCGCCCGCGCCGAGACCACGCGCGCGTCGCCCAAATCGCCGCGCATCTGCTGGAAGAGCGCCAGGTTGCGCGCCAGCGGGCGCGAGGTGAAGCGCTCGCCCATCCGCTCGCCCGCGAAGCGGCGGATGGCGGCGGTGTCACCCCCGCGCATGGTCTCCAGCATCGCCGCCACGGTGCGCCCCGCGGGCGTCTCGGGGAGCGTGGCCGACGGGCCGGCGGCGGCGGGCTGCGCCACGCCCGCCATCGAGCGGACGGCGGTGCGCAGCAGCTCCACGAACTCGCCCTGCGGCTGGCCGTTGGCCTGGTTCATCAGCAGCACGGTGGTGTAGCCCGCCTCGGGGTAGATGTCGAGCTGCGCGAACACGCCGGGCTTGCCGCCGTTGTGCCCCACGATCCGCATCGGCCCCGGCGCGGTGCCGAAGCCGTAGCCGTAGCGGCGGCTCCCCACCTCGGGCTTGGGGCTCGTCAGCAGCCGCACCTGCTCGGGCGACACCAGCCGGCCGGCCAGCAGCGCCTGTGAGAAGCGGACCAGGTCGGCCAGGGTGGAGACGCCGCCGCCGGCCGGGCTGCCGCGCCGGAACACGTCCGGCTCCCACGCGCCGCCGGGCTGGCGCGGCGTGGGGTACTCCAGCGCGCGCGCCGGCGCGCTCCCCGCGTCC
>DASQLJ010000585.1:0-7006 GCA_035630095.1 Longimicrobium sp. | reverse complement strand
GACCAACGTGATCGCGGGCGAGGCGGGCGGCATCACCCAGCACATCGGCGCCTACCACGTGGAGCTGCCGGACGGGCGGGCGATCTCGTTCCTCGACACCCCCGGCCACGCGGCCTTCACCGCCATGCGCGCCCGCGGCGCCGAGGTCACCGACGTGGTGATCCTGGTGGTGGCGGCCGACGACTCGGTGATGCCGCAGACCATCGAGGCCATCAGCCACGCCCGCAACGCCGGCGTGCCGGTGGTGGTGGCGGTGAACAAGGTCGACCTCCCCGACGCCAACCCGATGAAGGTGAAGCAGGACCTCCTGCAGCACGGCATCGTGCTGGAGGACTTCGGCGGCGACGTGATGAGCGCCGACGTGTCGGCCAAGAAGGGGATGGGGGTCGACGACCTGCTGGTGAAGGTGCTGCTGCAGGCCGACCTCAAGGAGCTGCGCGCCAACCCCAACCGCGAGGCGGTGGGCACGGTGATCGAGGCGCAGCTCGACGTGGGCAAGGGCCCGGTGGCCACGGTGCTGGTGACCAACGGCACGCTGCGCGTGGGCGACCACGTGGTGGTGGGCCAGCAGCACGGCCGCGTGCGCGCCATGCTCGACGAGCGCGGCCGCCCGGTGAAGACCGCCGGCCCCGCCATCCCCGTGCAGATCCTGGGTCTGTCGGGCGTGCCCGGCGCGGGCGACCAGATGCTGGTGATGGAGGCCGACCGCGCCACCGAGGTGGCGCAGACGCGCCAGCGGCTCGACCGCGAGAAGCGGATGCGCCTGCGCAGCGGCGGCGTGAAGCTCACCGACATCGGCAAGATGCTGGCGCGCGGCGACAACGCCACGCTGAACCTGGTGATCAAGGGCGACGTGGACGGCTCGGTGCAGGCGCTCTCCGACTCGCTGGAGCAGCTCTCCACCACCGAGGTGCGCGTGCAGGTGATCCACCGCGGCGTGGGCGCCATCAACGAGAGCGACGTGCTGCTGGCCTCCACCTCCGCGGCCATCATCATCGGCTTCCACGTGCGGCCCACGGGCGAGGCGCGGGCGGTGGCCGAGCGCGAGGACGTGGACATCCGCCTCTACAACATCATCTACGAGGCGGTGGAAGAGGTGAAGAGCGCGATGGAGGGGCTGCTGGCCCCCGAGCAGCGCGAGGTGATGCTGGGCACCGCCCAGGTCCGCCAGCTCTTCAAGGTGCCGCGGGTGGGCACCGTGGCCGGCTGCATGGTCACCAGCGGCGTGCTCGACCGCCGCGGCCGGATCCGCGTGATCCGCGACGCGGTGCAGGTGTACGAGGGCGAGCTGGAGAGCCTGAAGCGCTTCAAGGACGACGCGCGCGAGGTCCGCGAGGGCTTCGAGTGCGGGCTCAACATCAAGAACTTCAACGACGTCAAGGTCGGTGACGTCCTCGAGTGCTACCGCGTGGAGGAGATCGCGCGGACGCTGGCGGGCGCGGCGGCCGACGCCGAGCGCGAGGGCCGCTGAGCCAGCGCGCCGGCAGGATGGTGGTGGGGGTCGGGGTCTGGGAGCTGATGCTCCCGGGCTGCGACTCGCTGAAGGACAAGCGCCAGGTGGTGCTGGGGCTGAAGGACCGCCTCCACGCCCGCTTCAACGTCTCGGCGGCCGAGACGGCGCTGCACGACGTGCACGACCGCGCCGAGATCACCGTCAGCGTGGTGTCGAACGACCGCAAGCACGCGCAGAGCGTGCTGCAGTCCGCCGACAAGCTGGTGGAGGACGAGGGCCGCGCGCGGATCGTGGGTTCGTACACGACGTTCTACTGAACGGCAGGGGGACAGGGAACGTGGGACAGGGGACAGCCAGCAACCGTGCTTCGCACTTCGCCGGCCTTCCTCTTCGACCCCGCTCCCCGTCCCCTTCCTTTTTCTTCCTGGTTCGATTGGAGATGGAACGACGCCTGCAACGCCCCCTGGGCGTGCTTGCTGTCCCCTGTCCCCCATCCCCTGTTCCCTGGGGTTTTGCGATGGCGCAGTACCGACGGAGCGACCGGCTGAACGAGCAGCTTCGCAAGGAGATCACCCTCCTCGTCCGCGGCGAGGTGCGCGACCCGCGCGTGGCGCTGGCCACCATCACCGCCGTGCAGACCAGCCCCGAGCTCGACCACGCCAAGGTCTACTTCACCGCGATGGGCGACGACGACGAGCGCAAGGAGGTGCTGGCCGGCCTGCGCAGCGCCGCCGCCTTCATGCGCCGCGAACTGGGCAAGCGCCTGCACATCCGCCGCGTCCCCGAGCTCCACTTCACCGTGGACCGGGTGATGGAAGAGGCCCAGCGCATCGAGCGCCTGCTGTACGAACACCTCCCCCGCGACGTGCCGGTCCGCGACGAGGACGAGGACGACGCGGACAAGAGCTCGGTGTCCGCCGACGCCGAGGCTGGGCTGGACGGCGATGACGACGCCGGCCTAGACTCCGACGGTGCGGACGACGTGGGTGGCGAGGGCTCGTCCCCCGCTCGCGATCTCTCCGCGGGTGACGAGGATGGCGACGACGAAGCCGCCTCTGCCTCCCGGCGCTCGCCGTCCTCCGCCGACCGGGCCGGAGCCGGCCCGGACTGACGTTTCCCGCGCCCGCCTTCCGCGCCGTCTCCCGGCGTGGAACGCGCGGCGCACGCTTCCTTATCGACCCCCTCCCCGCATCATCCCGCCATGCATCCCGGACCTCCCCCGCAGCACCCGTTTCCGCAGCAGCAGGCGCCGCAGCAGCAGATGCCGCCGCACCAGCAGGACATGCGGCACGTACCGATGCCGCAGCAGCCGATGCACGGCGGCCCGCCACCGCCGCCGCGGCGGAACGCGCGCAGCAAGCGGGTGGCCGCGGTGGTGGTGCGCGACGTGATCCAGGGGTTCGCGCTGATCGTGGCGGCGCTGTGGGGCGGCTACACCTTCATCTACAAGGAGATCATCCTCCCCGCGAAGCGCCCGGCGTCGCTGGTGGTGACGCCGCGGCTGGAGGCGATCGGCCGGCGCGGCGACACGATCCTGGCCCGCGCGACCTTCCACATGGTCAACCGCAGCGACGACAAGGTCTACACGCCGGCGATCTGGTACTCGGTGCGCGGGCTGAAGCTGCAGTCGGTGGCGACGGAGGATAGCACCTACCTGCGGCAGAACGGCGAGGCGGCCGAGAAGCCGTACGCCACCGCGCGCTTTTCGGAGTACACCGCCTTCGACCTGATCGCCGCGGGGAAGCTGGCCGCCGAGGTGGAGACCTGGTACGACCCCGACGGCGAGCAGACGGTCGAGCAGCTCCTGCTGATCCCCGCCGACCGCTACGACGCCGCTCAGCTCCAGGTGCAGTACCTGGTCACGCGCGACGTTCGCGACGTGAAGGCGGTGCGCTGGCGAACCAACGAGAACGGCGACCTGGACCCGCGCCTGGTCTTCCAGCCCACCTCGAAGTACGGCACCGCGGGGCTGCTTCCGGCGGCGATGTCGGACACCAGCCCGCGCTACGTGGGCTGGCTGCGCGCCCACCATGGCGGCGTGAACTTCGTGACGGCCACGATGTCGCTCTGGCGCAACGCGCCGCCTACGTCAGTGCCGACGCCCCCGGCGGCGGCGCAGTAGGCGTGGCGGAGACGAGTGGAGCGGCGGCGCCCCATGGCGTGCTGCCGGTGGACAAGCCCGAGGGCCCCACGTCGCACGACGTGGTGGCGCGGGTGCGCCGCGCCCTGAAGACGCGCGCGGTGGGGCACACGGGCACGCTGGACCCGTTCGCGTCCGGCCTGCTCCTCGTCTGCCTGGGCCCCGCGACGCGGCTGGCGGAGTACCTCACCGGGCTGCCGAAGACGTACGTCGCCACGATGCGGCTGGGCGTGGCGACGGACACCGACGACCTGACCGGCGAGACCATCGGGGGATCGGAGGCGTGGCGCGAGGTGACGCGCGAGCAGATCGAGGCGGCGCTGCAGGCGCAGGTCGGGACGATCGAGCAGCTTCCGCCGATCTACTCGGCGAAGAAGGTGGGCGGGGAGCGGATGTACGCCGCCGCGCGCCGCGGCGAGGCGGTGGAGCGGACGCCGTCGACGGTGACGATTTACGCCATCCGCCTGCTGGGGATCGACCTGCCGGACGTGGACTTCGAGGTGGAGTGCGGCGCCGGCACCTACATCCGCGCGATCGCGCGCGACGCGGGCGACCTGCTGGGCGTGGGCGGGCACCTGCGCACCCTGCGCCGCACCTGCGTGGGCCCGCACGCCGTGGACCGCGCCGTGCCGCTGGACCTGCTGGACGACGCGGGGCGCGTGCGCGAGGCGATGCTGACGCCGCTGGCGGCCGTGGCGCACCTGCCGCGCGCGCTGGTGGACGACCCCGGCATCGCCGCGCTGCGCCACGGCCGCGCCCTCTCCGCCGCGCCCGAGATCCCCGAGGGGCGCCCCGTCGCCCTGGCGTCGGAAGACGGCGCGCTCCTGGCAATCGGCGAGCGCACGGGCGACGTGCTGCAGCCGCGGAAGGTGTTCGTCACGGGGATGTGAGCGGCGGCTGCGCTGTCGGTGAGGGTGGATTTGTCTCCCGCCGCGAACGCGGAATGTCATCCCCAAAGGGCGCCGGGCGAGCATGGTCCGCGAGGCAATCCGCCGGTTTCGCACGTGGAGCCGATGACTTCGCGGGGATGGATTTTCACCTCGCGTCGAGATGGTGGATCTATCGCCGCCGGATGGACTTGGGCGCAGTCCGCCGACCGCCGTGCACCGGGCGCTTCAAGGCTGCGCAAACCGTGGTGGACGGCCGCTGCGGGTGATCTGGTACGACACTTTCGACGTGAGGCGGCTCGCAGGAGGGTCCCGTCCGGCAGGGTGATGGACCGCAACGTCGACTTTTTGAACCGAGGAGATGGACATGAGACGCATCCACCTGGTGGCTGCGCTTTTTCTTCCCCTGGCGGCGTGCAGCACCGTGGGCTACGCGGTGCCGGGCGAGCTTTCCACCGCGGCGCCGCTGCGGGTGAGCGGGCGGCAGGGGGTGCTGCTGAACCAGCGCCTGTCGTTCGGCCCGTACGCCACCGGCCAGGTGAGCCGCTCGGCCACCCGCGGCCGCGACCAGGAGGAGGAGTTCGCCACCGAGCACGGCGAGTATCGCCAGCGCTACTCGTTCTCGCTGGCGCGCGAGGGGGCGAAGGTGGCCGACGTGGCCTGCGACGCCGAGGGCTCGGGCGCGCAGACGCTGAACGTGACCTGGCGCTCGAAGCGCGTCCTCCAGTGCCGCGTGACGATGGCGGACGGCTCGCTGCGCATGGTGCAGCTCGAGTCGTCGCGCGACCGGCCGCTTGCGGGGCGCCTGTCGGGGAACGAGGGATGGGCGATCACCGGCTTGGACCGCGTGACCGGCGGCGCGCGGGCGACGGGGACCACCGGCTACAGCATCGCGCGCGACAACGGGACGCCCGTGGCGGCGGTGGACGTGTCGAACGACGGCGCCGTGTACATGCCCGGCCAGGGCGACGACACGATCGCGGCGGTGGCGGCGGCGCTGCTGCTGTACCAGGATCCGCTGCAGGCGTCGGAGCGGTTCAGGGATCCGTGAGGGCGGCGCGCTCCGCGTGACCCGGGCGCCGCGAACGGGTGCGTGAGCGCGGGGGTGCATTCGGGTCGTGAACGGGAGTGGATTCACCGCGCGGATGCGGGAGGGATGCGCGCCCGGAGGGCCGGGAACGCGGCGGCCGGCGCGAAAGCGTCGGCCGCGTGCTATTTTGTGGCCGCCGTGGGCCCGGCGCCGTTGGGCAGCGTGGTTTGCTGCCCTACGGCGCGCGCAGCCCGTTTGCGCGCCCCGGCGCGCAACCCGCCCGAAGCCGTTGGTGACGCCGTAAGAACCCGAATCCCCGACCGAATGCCGCCGCACCCGCCGACCCCGCCCTGGGACCCGCCGTACGCGATCGACCCGTCGCTCCCGCCCGCCCTGCCCAGCGACGGCCGCCCGGCGGTGGTGACCGTGGGCACCTTCGACGGCGTGCACCGCGGCCACTGGGAGGTGCTGCAGGAGATCGGGCGGCGCGCGCGGCGGGTGGGCGGGCGCAGCATCCTGGTGACCTTCCACCCGCACCCGCTGCGCATCGTGCGCCCCGAGGCCGCGCCGCCGCTGCTGACCACGCCCGCCGAGAAGCGCGAGATCCTGGCCGAGAGCGGGCTGGAGTACGTGGTGTTCCTCCCCTTCACGCGCACGCTGCAGCAGTATCCCGCGCGGCGCTTCGTGGAGGAGATCCTGCTGGGCCGCCTGCACATGGACGAGCTGGTGATCGGCTACGACCACGGCTTCGGCAAGGGGCGCGAGGGCACGGTGGACACGCTGCGCGAGATCGGCCTGGAGCTGGGCTTCGGCGTGGACGTGGTGGAGGCGTTCCAGGTGGACGGCCAGCCCGCGAGCAGCAGCCGCATCCGCGGGCTGATCGCCGGGGGCGAGGTGGCCGCCGCGGCGCCGCTGATGGGGCGCTTCTACCACGTGGAGGGCGTGGTCGTCCAGGGCGAGCGGAAGGGGCGCGAGCTGGGCTTTCCCACCGCCAACATCGAGGTGGGCGACCCCGAGAAGATGCTGCCGAAGGAGGGCGTCTACGCGGTGTACGGCTGGGTGAACGGCGAGCGCCTCCCCGGCCTGCTGCACCTGGGCCCGCGCCCCACCTTCGCCGGCTTCGCGCCCACGGTGGAGCTGTGGCTGATGGACTGGAGCGGCGACCTCTACGGCAGCCGCGTGCGGGTGGATTTCGTCCAGCGCATCCGCGACATCGTCCCGTTCCCCTCCGTGGACGCGCTGATCGCCGCGATGCACGAGGACGCGCGGCGGGGGCGGGAGATGCTGGGGGTGGGGCCGCGGGAGGATGGTTGAGGTCCCTCCCGCGCCCGTGAAGGCCGACGGTCGTTTCGCTCGTTCAAACCTGACGAATCCAACCTCACCACACCGCCGATGAGATTTGCCTTCCTCGCGCTGACCGCCGGCTTCCTGTCGCTCCACCCGGTGCGCGCAGCCGCGCAGGAGATCGTGCCGCCGCTGGTGACGCGGGGGTTGAA